>MTNI01000015.1 GCA_002011415.1 Candidatus Acetothermia bacterium JdFR-47 | reverse complement strand
AACTGTGGGGTCATCGATCCCGAGGACATCGAGGAGTACATAGCCGTAGGGGGCTACGAGGCCCTGGGGCGGGCCTTGAGCGAGATGACCCCAACAGGGGTACTGGAGGAGATCAAACGCTCCGGACTACGCGGGCGCGGGGGCGCGGGTTTCCCCACCGGCATCAAGTGGGAGGCCGTCTTGCGGGCCCAGGGCGAAGAGAAGTATGTTGTGTGTAACGCTGACGAGGGTGAGCCTGGGACGTTCAAGGACCGNCTCATCCTGGAGGGGGACCCGCACAAGCTGATCGAGGGGATGGCTTTATGCGCCTACGCGGTGGGGGCGACCCGGGGCTTCGTCTACATCCGGGGCGAGTACGGCCTCTCCATCTCCCGCATGGAGCGGGCCATCGCCCAAGCACGGGAGTACGGTCTTTTGGGGGAGGACATCCTGGGGAGTGGTTTTTCATTCGATCTGGAGGTGCGCCCTGGTGCGGGCGCCTATGTGTGCGGTGAGGAGACGGCTCTGATCGAGTCCCTGGAGGGGAAGCGGGGCTGGCCTCGCATCCGCCCTCCTTACCCTGTGACCCATGGCCTGTGGGGGAAGCCCACCGTGGTCAACAACGTCGAGACCTTGGCCAACGTGCCGGAGATCCTAAGACAAGGGGCGGAGTGGTATAGGTCCTTGGGGACCCCCACTTGCCCGGGCACCAAGGTGTACACGATCCTGGGACACGTACGGTTCCCCGGACTTGTCGAGGTGGAGATGGGCACCCCGCTCAGGACGTTGGTGTACGAGTTGGGTGGTGGTCTCCCCGAGGGGCGACGCCTTAAGGGGGTGCTCGTGGGCGGGGCCGCCGGGGCCTTCCTCCCCCCCGAGTCCCTGGACGTACGGATGGACTTCGATTCCCTGCGCGGGCTGGCCGCTGCCTTGGGATCGGGGGCAATCCTGGTCATGGACGAGTCGGCCTGCATCGTGGACATGTTGGCTTCGGTGTTGTGGTTCTTCCGGCACGAGTCCTGCGGGCAATGTGTGCCCTGCCGGGCCGGGACCGATGAGCTGGTGCGGCTCATCGAGCTCGTCCGGGCGGGAGAAGGAGACGAGGGCACACTTGCCCTCATGGAGACGATCGTGGAAACCATGCGTCAGGCTTCGCTGTGCCCGCTTGGCCAATCCGTGGCCATGCCGGTAAAGACGGCCCTCTCCGGCTTTCGGGAGGAGTTCCTCTCCCATCTGGCTGGGAAGCCCTGTCCGCGCTGTCGGGGGACACAGGAGGCAGTAGCGTGAAGCTCACCTTTGCAGGGGCCGCCGGTACAGTGACCGGAGCCTGCTTCCACCTGACCACGGGGAAGGTCCGGCTCCTCGTGGACTGCGGGATGTTCCAGGGGTTCCCGGACCTGGAGGAACGTAACTTCGAGCCGTTTCCCTTCAATCCGAGAAAGCTCGATTGCGTGCTCCTTACCCACGCTCACCTTGACCATCTGGGTTTGATCCCCCGGCTGGTGCGGGAGGGGTTCAAGGGGCGGGTCGTGTCCACGGTTCCCTCCCGGGACATCGCCCACATCATGCTCATGGATGCCGGCCGGATCCAAGAGGAGGAGGGAGAAGAGGCCCTGTACACAGTGGAGGACGCCCTGACGGCTTTGGACAGTTTTCGCGTCCAGGTCGAGTACGGCCAAGTGGTGAGGCTGGGGGACGGCGTAAAAGCCCGTTTTCACGATGCCGGACATATCTTGGGGGCGGCGTTCGTGGAGCTGAACGCAGAGGGGAAGACCTTTGTGTTCTCCGGGGATCTTGGCAACCGAGGGAAGCCCCTGGTAGAGGATCCCAGCTATCCCCCCAAGGCCGACGTGCTTGTGCTCGAGTCCACCTACGGGGACCGCATCCACAGGCCGATCAAGGAGTCCGTCGAGATGCTCCGCCGGGCCATCGTGGAGACGTTCGAGGCCGGGGGAAACGTAATCATCCCCTCCTTCGCCCTGGAGCGCACTCAGGAGGTGCTGTTCATCCTGTTCAAGCTGTGGCGGGAGCGCAAGATCCCCAAGTGCCGTATCTACCTCGACTCCCCCCTGGCCACGCACGCCACCAAGATCTTCGAGCGCTACACCCACCGCTTCCCCGAGCCGGCCCGGAGGATATTCCGGAAAAAGCGCGACCCGTTTGACTTCGAGCTTTTGGAGTACACCCTCACCAAGCGGGCCTCCAAGCGCATTCCCAGCGATGAGGGCGGGGCCATCATCATCGCCGGCTCCGGCATGTGTACCGGCGGACGGGTGCTATATCACCTGCGCAAGAACCTGCCCCGGCCCGAGTCGTCCGTCGTGTTCGTGGGGTTCCAGGCGGTGGGCACACTGGGCCGGGAGATCCTGGACGGAGCCACCCGAGTGCAAGTGCTCGGGTCCATCGTCCCGGTGCGGGCGAGGGTCTGGCGCATCGAGGGCCTTTCGGCCCATGCCGATCAGCCCATACTCGTGGATTGGGCGCTGCACGCAGACCCAGAGCAGGTGTTCCTCGTCCACGGTGAGGAACCAGCCCTTACCGCCCTGTCGGAAAAGCTCTCCGGCCACGGACTGTCTGTCCACATCCCCTCCTGGCACGAGACCGTGGAGCTATGAAGGTAGCCGTGCTTGGCAGCCTGAACATGGACCTGGTCATGGAGGTGGAGCGACTTCCCCGCCCGGGGGAGACGGTGCCGGGCAAGGGCTTCACCAGGTACCCGGGGGGCAAAGGCAACAATCAGGCCATCGCCGCAGCTCGGCTTGGGGCAAAGGTTAGCTTATTCGGGCACGTGGGTGACGATTCCTTCGGGGAAGAGCTCCTCAGGGTGGCGAGAGAGGCCGGCGTGGATGCAAGCGGGGTCGAGCGGATCCCTGGGGTGCCCACCGGGGTGGCCTTGATCCTGGTGGCGCCGGATGGGCAGAACCAGATCGCCTACGCCCCGGGGGCGAATGGGAGGGTGAGCGAGGCTTATGTGGAGCGGGTGCTGCCAGTGCTGCGGGAGGCAGACGTGCTCCTCCTACAGCTTGAGGTACCGCTGGCGCCGTTGGCCTTCCTCCTCCGCAAGCTCCCAGAGGAGCGCCCGCTTGTGATCCTGGATCCGGCCCCGGTTCGGGACTTGTCTTCGCTGCCCCTAGCGCGGGTGGATTTCCTGACCCCCAACCGGGAGGAGCTCGGCCACCTGGTGGGGGGAGCGGTGACGGGGCGGGACGCCTTGCTCCAGGCGGCGCGGGCCCTCCTCGCCACCGGGATCAGTCACTTGGTCGTCAAAGCTGACAAAGACGGGGCCTTCCTCGCCGAGTCGGGCGGGGTGACCCGGTTCCCTGCCTACCGCGTGGATGCGGTGGACGCCACTGCGGCCGGCGACGCGTTCAACGCCGCCCTGGCCGTGATGCTCGCCGAGGGCCGGGGACCATACGAGGCCATCGGTTACGCCAACGCGGCTGCCGCCATCGCCGTCACTCGTAGGGGCGCCGCTTCCTCCCTCCCCACCCGGGAGGAGGTACAGGAGTTCCTGCGCCATCCCTCGGCCCGCCAACGGGCCGCTTGATCTAGCCTCGGTTCTCTGCTAAGCTGCGCTTGAGGTCGAGGATTATGACCCGCTAACAGTACGTCCTGCGTCTTTTTCGTCTCGATGGGGTGTCCACCCCAGGGATTCCAGTTTGACTTCTCAAGGGAGTTTTCTATGCGTGCATTACACGTAGAGGGTCTGGGAAAGACCTTCCGCAAGAGCAGGAGCAAGCGGGTGCAGGCCCTGCGCGGGGTGAGCTTCGCCGTGGAGCCGGGGGAGATCTACGGGATTCTGGGTCCAAACGGCTCCGGCAAGTCCACGCTGATCCGCATCCTCGCCACATTACTACTTCCGGACCAAGGAAGCGCTCAGGTCCTGGGGTACGACGTGGTCCGCCAGCCGCGCCGGGTCCGGGAGCTGGTACACCGGGTGTCCACCGAGGCCGCCTTCTTCAAGAAGCTGTCGCCGATGGAGAACCTGCTCTACGGAGCGAGGCTGTACGGGGTTCCTGGCCGACGGGTGGCGCGGCGAGCCCGGGAGCTCCTCTCGCACCTGGGGATCCCCAAGGACCGCCAGAGACGCCCCATGGAGCAACTCTCGCGTGGGCAACAGCAGAAGGTGGCTGTGGCCCGGGCTCTGCTCACCCCGCCTCGGGTGCTGCTCCTGGACGAGCCCACCACTGGGCTCGACCCCCGCTCTAAAAAGGAGGTCCAGGAGCTGGTATTGGGCCTGCGAGCCCGCGAGGGCACCACGGTGCTCCTCACCACCCATGACATGGAGGAAGCGGACAGGCTATGCGATCGGGTGGCCATCCTGGACGAGGGGCGGCTGGTTGCCGAGGGGACGCCGGAGGAGCTCAAGGCCCGAGTGAGGAGCAACGGCCAGCTCCCCACCATGGAGGACGTGTTCTTCGCGCTCACCGGAAAGGAGTGGGACGATGAGAGCTGAGCCTATCACGCGGCCGATCAGGCGGGAGCTCGTGGCCACCTGGGGGTTTGTGGCCCGCAACCTCCACCTCACCAGCGCTACTGGGGCTGGGAGCTGGTGTGGTTCGTTTACTCTCTGACCAGTTCTCTCGCGGTGGCGTATATCGGCATGGGTACCGAGGAGCTTGCTGGTCCTGGGGTAGACGGCCGCGCCCTCACTTGTACCTGCTCGTCGGCACTTTGGTGTGGGCATATCTCTCGCAGATTTTCTACGTGATCTCAGAGATGGTGGCTTGGGAGCGATGGGAGGGGACGATTGATACACGTTCATGGCCCCCAGCTCCCGCATCACGCACCTGGTGGGAACGAGCTTATTCGCCGTCGTTTACGGGATTGCGCGCACCTTGCTCATCCTGGCGGCCGCCGCCGCTTTCTTCGACATCCCCCTCGCTGGGGCGGACCTCCCCGCCGCGGGGCTGTGGCTGCTGGTGGGCAGCGTCTCGTTTGTGGGGTTCGGTATCCTGGCCGGGGTGATGCCGCTCCTGTTCCCCGAGCGGGGTGTTCAGATGACGAACGTGCTCGCGGCCCTGCTCCTCCTCATCTCCGGGGTGTATTACCCGGTGGAAGTTCTACCGGCGTGGATGCAGGTCCTGGCCAAGGCCTCCCCCGCCACCTATGTGATCCAAGGGATGCGGGGGGCGATCCTGGAGGGGATTGGCCTCGAGAGCGCGGCCCGTCCGCTCCTCTTCCTCGCCCTCGGTGGGGTGGGGATGATTATCGGCGGGAGTTGGGTGTTCTCCCTGGCCGAGCGTTATGCCAAGCGGACGGGCCGGCTCAAACGGTCCGGGTGAGCTAACCTTCGAGCTTCTTCCGGGCCCAGATCTTGGTGAGGGAATTGTCCAGGGCGTAGTCCCCCAGAGGGGCATCCACGATCCGCTGCAGAAGGGTTTGGATCTCCTGTTCCTCTCCCTTGGGCTCGAGGTAGTACTCGATCATGAACCGTAGGTTCTCCAGGTACTCGGGGCACTTCTCCACCGCTTGGGAGAGGTAGGTGTAAGCCAGGTCGAGGTTCTGCCGGTAACGACCGAAGGGGAGCTTGGGGAGGGCGCCCCAGAACGCGCCCAGGGCCCGCAGGGGGCCAGCACAGAGGTACATCTCGTCCAGCTCGGCGCACCGGGTGATGAGGGCCTCGAGTTTGGGGGCATCGCCTCGGAGGATGGCCCCGATCTTGTCGTATTCGTCCTTGCGGGCCCAGTTGGCGTACGTCCAATAAAGCGCCTCCAGGTTTTCGCAGGCTTGGACGGCGGCCACGAACCCATCTTGCTTTTCGATCTCCACAAACCCGGGGTCGGCTCTGAGGGCCCTCTCTCCGTACTCTTGCCCCTGGATGTATGCATCCTTCTTATCGCTGTCCTTGGTGAGGAACGTGTCGGCGAGCGTGTAATAACACCGGGAGAGCATGATCAGGGCATGAACGTTGGTCTCGTCTTGGGCCAGGGCCTCTTTGTAGAGGTCGATGGCCTCCCGGAGCCTGGCCTCGAGGGCGGCGTGGTTTTCCGGCGTGTACTCCGTCGTCCACACCTCTTGGAAGATCTCGTCGGCGTGGGCGATGATCTCCTCCAGCGTCTGGGCTGCGCTAGTGAGCCCCACCAAAGCCACCGCTGCTAGCACCAATAGCGTTCGCACTTTTCTCACTCCATATCACCCCCACGTGAAAGTGGCCATGGAGTTCACTATATGCAAGGGATTGAGCGTGCACAAGCCTTGCCAGGGTGCAAGAGCACATGCTATAGTTCGCTAAATCCAGGTTTGAAGGAGGTGCCATGGCTATCAAGGTTGATCAGGATCTGTGCACGGGGTGTGGGCTGTGTGCTCAGGTGTGCCCGGATGTGTTTGAGATGGGGGACGACGGGTACTCTCATGTGAAGGCGGGCGCGGACGAGTCCCTGCCCTGCGTGGACGAAGCCATCGACCAGTGCCCGGTCGGGGCGATCAGCAAGGAGTGAAAACTCACGGGGCGGGTGAACCTGTGCCCGCCCCTTCTTTCTTTCCATGAGGCGTCTGGGGCTTGCGCTTAGCTCCGGGGGACCCAGGGGTGTGGCTCACGTCGGGGTCCTCCAGGCCCTTACCGAGGCAGGCATCCCCATCCACGTGATAGCCGGGGCGAGCGTGGGAGCCCAGGTGGGAGGGCTGTTTGCCGCTGGGGTGCCCCTTTCGGACATCGCCCGCCTATGGAGCGAGATGGGGTTCACCCGGGTTGCCCGCAGCCTGCTTCCTACCTTTCCCTGGCGAGGGTGGTCCTCCGGGGAGGAGGTGCGCCGGGTGCTCTATCCTCTAGTAGGCGACCGGCGCATCGAGGACTTGCCCCTTCGCTACGCAGCCGTGGCCACCGACCTTCGAACCGGGGAGCCGGTTGCCATCACCCAGGGCCCCCTGGTCGATGCTATCCGGGCTTCGGTGTCCGTCCCGGGGTTGTTCGTCCCCGCGGAGCTGGATGGGAGGCTGCTCGTGGACGGAGGGGTGGTGAACCCCTTGCCCGTGGAGGTGGCGCGGGCCCTGGGGGCGGAGGTGGTGCTTGCAGTGGACGTGCTCGTGGCCCCACACGAAAAGCCCCTGGAGCGCCCCAACGTGTTCTCCGTGCTGTTTCAGATGGCCACCATATTCCAGAAGCGCATTGCCTATCTTGAGGCCCAGGTGGCCGCCCCCGAGGTTCTGATTACCCCTGAGTTCGGGGACCGGCCTCCCACCTACGCCGACGTAGGTGGAGGGGTGGAGGCGGGTTATCAAGCTGTCCAAGCGGTGCTCCCCAAGCTTAGGGAGTTGGTGGGCTCCTAACGTGCCGCGCGCTTCTCAACTAGAAACCCCCTTGGTGTTGGGGTTGGGAGTTGTCACTATCTCGTTTGCCGCCATTCTCATCAAACTTACCAACGCCCCTTCCCTGGTGGTGGCAGCCTGGCGCATGGCCATCGCCACCACCGTGCTGCTCCCTTTCGCTCTTCTCAAGAAGCCCCCCCTCCCTCGGAGGGGACGTGCCTTGGCCGCGTTGGCTGGGGTGTTTCTCGCATTCCACTTCGCGCTGTGGATCGAGTCCCTGCGCCATACCACGGTGGCGAGCTCCGTGGTCCTCGTGACCACGAACCCGATCTTCGTGGGGATCTTCTCTGCTCTGTTCGGGGAGAGGCCGTCGCGGGAGCTCTGGCAAGGGATCGTGCTCTCGGTCATCGGGGGTGTGCTCATAGGCTGGGGGGACTTCGCCCTGGGGGGGAGGGCGCTCTTGGGGGACGCGCTTGCCCTCCTGGGGGCAGTGGCCGCCTCCGCCTATCTTTTGGCGGGAAGGAGGATGCGCCTCCACGGGGAGCTCCTCCCTTATGTGGCCCTTGCCTACGGGACATCCGCCTTGCTCCTCCTCGTGGGGACGTTGGCATTGCCTGCGCCGAAGCTCCCCGGGGGGATCGACTGGTTGTGGGTGGCGCTCCTCGCCCTCGGCCCCCAGCTCCTGGGGCATACCAGCTTGAACTGGGCCCTGAGGCGCATTCCTGCCTCGGCGGTGGCGGTGGCCATCCTGGGGGAACCGGTGGGCGCGGCGCTGTGGGCGTACTTGGTGTTTGGGGAGCGGATAGAGGCACTCCAGGGAGTGGGGATGGCCCTAGTCCTCCTGGGGATCGCCCGCGCCATGAGGGCAGTGCGGTTATGATCCAGCGAAGGGGGCGATAGCATGTCCGGAAGAGAAGATCTCATCGCCCGAGGCCAGGAGAAGATCGCCTGGGCGCGGGCGCACATGCCGGTCTTGGCCGAGGTCGAGCGGGAGCTCGAAAGGCAAAAGACGCTCGCCGGGCTGCGGGTCGCGGTAAGCGTCCACCTGGAGGCGAAGACGGCCCGGCTCGCCCTGGCCCTACGGGAGGCGGGCGCAGAAGTCGCAGTGACCGGCTCCAACCCCCTCTCTACCCAGGACGACGTAGCGACCGCCCTGGCCGCCGAGGGGCTCCAGGTATACGCCAGACGCGGGGTTAGCGAGGCGGAATACTGGGAACACCTGCGCCGTACCCTCGAGATCAGGCCTCAGCTCGTGCTCGATGACGGCGGGGACCTCACCACCCTCCTTCACGGGGAATGCGGTGAGTATGGGAAGGGGCTCATTGGCATCTGCGAGGAGACCACCACCGGGGTGCTCAGGCTGCGCAAGCTAGCGGCCGCGGGAAAGCTGCGCTGGCCGGCGGTGGCGGTGAACGACGCCCGCATGAAGTATCTCTTCGACAACCGCTACGGCACGGGGCAGTCGACCTGGGACGCCATCATGCGCACCACCAATTTGCTCATCGCCGGAAAAGAAGTGGTGGTGGCCGGCTACGGCTGGTGTGGCCGGGGGATCGCCCTGCGGGCCCAGGGCCTGGGGGCGAAGGTCACGGTATGCGAGGTCGACCCCGTGCGGGCAGCTGAGGCCCTCATGGACGGCTTTTCCGTGGCCCCCATGGCCCAGGCGATCCGGAAGGCGGACTTCCTTGTCACCGCCACCGGCTGTCGGGACGTGGTCACTTATGAGCACTTGCTTTCCGCCAAGGACGGACTGGTCCTTGCTAACGCCGGGCATTTCGACGTAGAGATCGACGTGGCTACCCTGCGGACCCGGGCTCCCGGGCGGAAGGTGCGGGATGGGGTGGAGGAGTTCGAGCTTCCTGGGGGGAAGCGGGTGTACCTTCTTGCCGAGGGGCGCCTGGTGAACCTGGTGGCCGGGGATGGTCATCCAGTTGAGATCATGGACCTCTCGTTTGCCCTCCAAGCCCTGTGTTTGGCCTGGCTGGCCCGGGAGGGAAGAGGGCTTTCGCCTGAGGTCTACCCGGTCCCGGCAGAGGTGGACGAGCGGGTAGCGCGGTTGTTCCTTAAAAGCCGAGGCGCCGGGATCGACCAGCTCACCCCAGAGCAGCAGGCGTACTTGGGGCTTTGACGGGCACCAGGATGTACCCTCGCTTGAGGTCCCCGAAACATCGGTACCCTCGTTCCCCATGGTGCCAGATGTAGAGGGCGATGTAGGCGCAGAAGCAGGCGTCGAGGAGGTCCTCCACTCGCTTGAGCGTCCCTCCGCGCAAGCCGGACACGGAGATGCCGGACAAAAGCTCCTTGGCTTGAAGGGGCGGGTCCCTTTTCGCCAAAGAACGGAGGAGCTCGATGTAGCGGGCAAGCTCCTGCCGGCGCTCTTCTAGGCTGCGCCCTTTTCTGGCCTTGTACTTGAGGGTCTTTGTGAGCCCGAACAGCTCCACCATGGCAGGATGTGGATACACCTCCACCACCTGCCGCACCGGTCGCCGCCTCTCCACGTGCGGGGAGTGTACGAACCCGTGGCATCCGAGTTTCCTCACGATCTCCTCCCCCCGTACCACGGGGCCGAGCCGGCGGCGGTTGGCCGGAAGCGCCCCCGCCTCCGCCTTGCGGTAAGCGCGAGAGAGGGCGAGGTCGCAGGGCCGGGTGCCCGTTTCATTCGGGACCACAAGGGGGGCGTCGATCGCCACCAGGCCTAGCCCTTCGCCCACGGCCTCCGTGATGAAGGCGACTATCTCCTCGTCGCTTTGGAGCTCGGCAGACCAGCCTACAGGGGCCCAGGAGGCTCCCTCAGCCCGGGCGAGCACCACCGCCCCACTTGGGTTGCGGGAGGACCAGGCGAGGTCCAGCCCCACGAACCGCATGGCGGTAGTTCAGGGAGCGGGGATGGCGGGGAGGATGGAGATGTAGTAGTTCCCTTCCCCCGAGCGGCGGATGATCCGCACGAACCAACCGCAATAATCCTTATCGCCAGTGCAGGGGGCGATGCACTGGAGCAGCCCTTCCGCCCCCTCGTAGCGAAACAGCTCGTGACCGCAGGGGTCGTCCAGGAAGATCACGTCCACCTCTAACCCGGGGTCGGTGGCGAGCCAGAACACCAGCGCCTCTCCCGGGTGAGTGCGAAGGCGATACCAGTCATGGATGTCGGTGCCGAACCGTCCCAGGGGGCCGCCCAGGTGCCCCACGTAGTCCCCCACTGACAGCATGGTCGCCTCTCCGGGGCCGTTGGTCTCCGCAAGTTCGATCCTGGGGACGTCGGNCGAGGGGATCTCCGGCACCGGACACCCCTCGCCCTGGAAATCCGGGGCGATGAAGCATTCCCCAACAGCGGGCACCACGCACTCCTCGGCCGGGGGTGGCGGAGGTGGAGGCGGCGGTGGGGGTGGCGGTGGTGGGGCGGGCTGAAGTTCCACCTGGGGGAGCTCAAGGGTCAGGCTCCGCAAGGAAAAGCCCACATGGGGGTCACACAGAAGTACCCGCCTGGCGATGATGATGAGGTCGCTCCCGCTGGTCTCCGGGAACCAGACGAGCCGGGCCTCCCCGCTCACCGGGTAATGGGTGGGGCTGCAGCTGGGGTCTTGGTTGCGGAGCACGAGGTCGATCCTCCCCCATTTCCCTCCCCAAGCGGGACCGTAAACGAGGCGGACCATGACATCCCGGCCCACGCAGTCCTCGCAGAGGTCCACGGCCACCCCTTCTAGTTTCAGGATGAGCTCGGTTCCTTGGGGAATACCGGAGAACCGCCAGGTGGCGCTTGCCCGCAGGCGGGCGTCGCTGAGCCAGCACAGGCCATCCTGCGAGACCCCAGTGCAGGTGAAGTCCGTGGCCACGAACTCCTGCGGCACGGCCAGGCCCGCGAAGCACATCAACAAGACCGCCGCTCCCGCCAATCGCAATTTCACTTTTCAGCCGCCCCCTTCCACTCAGAAGCAATTTCATTCTAGGAGCCTTGAAGGTTTCGGACAAGTATTTTTCTTACGTTCGTCACACAAGGGAGAGGCGGCGCTTCCTCCGCGTGCAGGAATTCACCGGGGGGTGCGAGGGATAACGCAGCTTGTGAAATGGCTCGGGGAGGCGGCTCAATGCCCAGCTCTTTTGCCAGGGAGGCAGAGCTACTTCACAGGTAGACGAAGTAACAAACGTGCCAGGCGGTGCCCAGCGACCAGCTCAGAAGAAGCGACAGGTTGAATACCGGCGCGATCTTCTTGCCCTTAAGCAGGATGTAAAGCGGGCCGACCAGGGCGAGGGTACGCAGCGTCACCAGGAAACCGAGCTCCGCCTGGGTGCCCTTGAACCAGGGAAGGTAATAAAGGAGNTGGATCGACGTGCCCACAATGGAGAGAGCCAGGAAGAACTTCGGGTTGAGGTTGTGGGCTTGGGAGTATCCAAGAGCCTTTTTGATCCAGCGTAATACGATGTTCCCTGCGCGTTTCATCCTATGTCGTCACCCCAAAGCAGTTGCCCCATCTTACAACCTTTCGCTCGGGTTGCAACTTACCCGTGACGTGTTGTCCGCGGACGGGCACGGTGCTACGTTGGAGTAAGCGTACTAACACGGAGGTGAGGTGCTTGAGTACGGCGAAGGCAATTGGCGTCGTTTGGGGGATCGTATGTCTTGCCCTCCTGGGAGGGGTCACCGTCGCCCTAGGGCAGCGGGCAGAGATCACCACCTGGGCGATACCCACCCCGGATTCGCTGCCCGCAAGCGTTGGGGTCGCCCCGGACGGCACCGTGTACTTCACGGAGTTCAGCGGTGCCAAGATCGGCCTCCTGGATCCCGCCACCAATGAGATCAAGGAACGGGGGGTGAACGGGAGTCCCTCCGGGTTGTACGTCGCGGACGCGGGGACGGTGTACTACACCCTGCCCAACGAGAGCGCGCTTGAGATCCTGGTGTTCATCGGCGGCGGAAATAGGTGGTCGGTTCCCGCCCCCGGTAGTTGGCCGGAGCGCCTCATCCCGGACCCCAGCGGGCCGGG
Organism: Candidatus Acetothermia bacterium JdFR-47; assembly: GCA_002011415.1. GTDB lineage: Bacteria > Bipolaricaulota > Bipolaricaulia > Bipolaricaulales > Bipolaricaulaceae > JdFR-47. Next base: position 12,055 of record MTNI01000015.1, on the reverse strand, counting down.
CCAGGTCAACCTGTGGTTGAACGAGCGCTTGGCGGGCAGGGTGGCTCGGTTCTCCCCGAGCCAGGTCGCGGTGACCCTTCCCCTCATCACGGTGTCACCGGTGTCCGTAAGCCCCACCGTGGTGGAGGTGGATCCCACCGTCTCCTCCGTTGCCCCCCAGTCCTTCCCTGGCAACCCGGCCCTCCCGCCGCCCATCGTCTACGCGCCGGGGGTGACGACCGGGGCGTTCACCGAGTGGACGGCCATGGACACGACCAAGTATGTGGAGGACGTGGCCGTGACCCCAGACGGAAAGGTTTGGTTCTGCCAGGGGATGGCGCCCCTCTCTCAGCTCGATCCCGCCTCGGACACCCTGCTCCTCTACGGACTTCCACCTGGGACAAACGCCATCGGGGTCACGGTGGATGGCGCCGGGAACGTTTGGTTCGCGGACGTGTCCCGGCCGGCCATCGGGATGCTTGACCCCACCACCGGCGACGTGACCATCTGGCCCATTCCTGGTGGCGTGCAGCCCATCGACCTTGAGGCGGATAGCATAGGGGGCGTTTGGTTTATCGACCGGGAGGCCGATGACATTGGGTACCTGAGTCCAATGCGAAACGAGGTGGCGCTTTATCCCCTTCCCGACGGCTCCCGCCCGGTGGCCCTGGACCTAGAGGACGACGTGACGGTGTGGTTCGTGTGTGAGCGGGGGAACGTGGTGGGAAGGCTTTCCATCATCCCCGTGCTCGGACCGCCTCCGGTGCCGCCCACGCCGGGCGCTGGCTGTGTCTTCCCAGCCTACTCCATTTCCCAGAGCGGAAGCGAGGCAGAGATCACCTTGACCTACGAGTACGACGGGAGCGCGGGCCTTCCGGTTTGGATCGGGGTCCTCCCCATGGTGGAGGGGACCACGGTGTCCGAGTTCAACTACACCCCCGTCGAGGTCACGGAGCCCGGGCGCAACACCGTCACCATCCATCTCACCTACACGGGAACGGGACGGCTGGAGACCGACGCCCTGTGGTTCCACATGTTCCGGCAGCCTACCTCCGAGGTGATCTGCGAGCGGCAGGTGGAATTCCCCGCAGTCTGGATCCGCTGACCTGACGAGAAGAAAAGGGGGGGACGACTTTCGGTCTCCCCCCTTTGAAAATCCGCTACTAGCCTACCACCGCCTGGAAGGCTTCTTCCAGGATGGCGAGCCCCTCCTCCAGGGCGTCGTCCGGGATGACCAGGGGCACGAGGAACCTCACCACGTTCCCATAGAGACCGGCGGTGGGGAAGATCAGCCCTCGGCGCAGNGCCTCCCTCTGAATGCGGGATGTCTCCTCGGTGGCAGGTTCCTTGGTCACAGGGTCACGCACGAGTTCCATCCCCACCATGGCCCCCAGACCCCTGACCTCTCCCACGATGGGAAACCGGGCCTGGATGCGCTTGAGCCCTTGGGTGAGGATCTCGCCTATGTGTTCAGCCCGGGCGAGGAGCCCTTCCTCCTCGATCACGTCCAGGACGGCCAAGGCCGCGGCGCAGGCTACCGGGTTTCCGACGTAGGTCCCGCCCACGGAGCCGGGGATGGGTTTGTCCATGACCTCGGCCTTCCCCACCACCCCGGACAAGGGCATCCCCCCGGCGATGGACTTGGCAAANGTGATCAGGTCCGGCTCCACCCCGAAGTGCTCACTGGCGAAGAACTTCCCGGTGCGCCCCACCCCAGTCTGTACCTCGTCGGCAACGAGCAGGAAACCGTACCTGTCCGCGAGTTCCCTGAGGAAGGGCAGGAACTCGGGCGGGGGCACGATGAAGCCCCCCTCCCCGATCACCGGCTCCACTACCGCGCAGGCCACCTCCCCGGGATCCACGAGGGCAAGCAGCCGACGCTCGAACTCCTCCATAGAGATCGGACTGCGGTACGGGTAGGGGTAGGGAAGTCGGTACACATCCGGGACATAGGGCCCAAAGCCCGCCTTATAAGGTTTGGCCTTGTGGGTCATGGTCATGGCGAGGTAGGTGCGGCCGTGGAAAGCGTACTCGAACGCCAGCACCGCCTTCCTGCCGGTGGCGGCGCGGGAGATCTTAACCGCGTTTTCCACCGCTTCGGCCCCGGAGTTGAAGAACACCACCTTCTTGGGGGAGGGACCGGGGGCAAGGCGCGAGATCCGCTCGGCGAGCTCCACCAGCACCTCGTAGGGCACAGCGGTGAAGTCGGTGTGAATGAATCTCTCCGCCTGCTCCTTTACAGCGGCCACCACCTTGGGGTGGTTGTGGCCCACGTTCAGCACGCCCCACCCGCCGGAGAAGTCCAGGAACCTGTTGCCGTCGAGGTCTTCCACCACCACACCTTCGGCCCGGGCCACGACGAACGGCGCCAGGTTGGCCAGGGCCCGCGGTACTGCCGCTTCCCTGCGCGCGAGCACCTGCTTGGACTTGGGGCCAGGAAGGTCCGTCTCGATCCTCACGTACTTACGCTCCACTCCGACCTCCTTTTACTCGAGGGTCACGATCTCGCCCGGGGGGATCAGGGTCACGCGGAANGGTAAGTTCATGGCGGCGATCTCCCGTTCCACTTTGCCCAGGTCCCGGCGGTAACGGCTGGAGATGTGGAAGCAGATGAGCTCCTTCTTCACCCGGGCTCGCTGCGCCACCTCGATGGCCTCCCACACGGTGGCGTGCTTGTACTCCTTGCGGTCCTCGTCCGCGAGGAAGGTGGCTTCGTGGCACAGGACCTCGGTCTCCTCCACGGTGTTCGGGCGCAGGGGCACGGAGTCCCCGCCGTAGGAGAAGAGCTTCTGGGCATACTGCTCGGTGATCTCGTCTTTTCGTCCCTCCCGCACCAGCGCCACGATCTCCTCCTGCGGGAGGTCCCGGAACTCCGGTCGCAGCCGGCGGCGGATCTCTACCACGTTGTACCCCAAGGANGGCTCCCCTTGGGAGTGCACCGTGGGGAAGGTCTCGATGTAGCGGGGCATGCGGCCGGAGGTGAGGGGGATCCTGTCGCCGACGTGCAGGGGCACCCACTCCAGCCGGTAGCGCAGGCGCCGGTTCGTGCGGGCNAAGTAGGTGATGAGTTCGGAGATGAAGTGGTTACCGGCGGGAAAGTAGATGTAAAGATCCTTTTCCCTGTCACCCATGGCGTTGTTGCGGATGTTTATGAGGCCCATGAGCCCGGAGATGTGATCCGCATGCCCGTGGGACAGGAACACGTGTTTGATGGCGAACGCCTTGTTCTCGAGCGCGGTGCTTGCCCCCTCGCCGCAGTCGAACAGGATCCGGTCCGGGGAGTAGTAGATCCACGTGGAGTAAAGGGCCTTCGAGTACGCGATGATCCTCATCTTTCTATCAGCGCCTTTCCCTCGAATTCGTTTGAGCCAGGGTGCCCGAGAAGCNCCCACAGTGTAGGGGGAACATCGATCACGGTCCCAGCCCGAGGGGTCCGCCCCCTGATCCAGATGAACGCCCCCGTGAGGGTATGNCCGCCCTGGCGGGAGGCTGGCTTGGCGGTGGGGCCTCCCTCCCATCCCCCCCGGAGCTCCACCCCGGGGGCGGGCAGGGCCACGAGGTCCGGGCCGAGGGCGGCCTTGGGGCCATGGTAGAGTTCCTCGCCCCGCAGCACCTCAGCCACCGCCGGGGTTCCGTCCGGGGTCTTGAGCGCAAGCAGCTCCGCGGCCACTCGCTCCAGCCAGCGCGGGGCCTCTTCCCGTGGGATCGTGCCTCCACGTTCGCGGCCGGCGCGCAGGAGGTANANNCGCCCTGGGGTCAGGGAGTAGGCCACGGAACCNGGGGNCACCCGCTCGGGCCCGCTACCTTCCCCCGAGAGCTNGAGGAGTCCCCGCTCCACGAGGTGGGCGTTGAGGTCTATCTCCCAGGCGATGTCGGAAAAACCGTGGTCGGACATGAGCACNAGCTCCGTCCCCCTGGGGAGGGCTTCGGNCACCTCTCCGACGAGCTCCGCCACCTCTTCGTAGGCGGCCCAGAACTCCTCATGGTTGGGCTCACCCTCGCGCCGGGCGCGGAGGAAGAAGTGGTTCAGTCGGTCGGTGGCCATGATATGGAGGTGGAAGAAGTCCCAGGGGCGTCCGAGAAGCTCCAGGGCGATCCGGCGACGGGAGTCGAGGGCCCGCTTCACCTCGGCGAAGAACATAGGGGGGTCAGAGGCCAGCCCCGGGTCNGGATCCACGAGGTAGTTGTCCCTGGCCAGGGTCTCCCCCAGCTCTGGGGGATAGGCTGCCCCCTTGAGCTCTGGGGCCGGGAACCCCGCCACCAGCCACCCCTTGAGGGGCGCGGCCGGGTAGGTGAGTGGCACGTTGATCACCGCCGAATTGCGGCCCAACGTTCCCAGCCGGTGCCACAACGTGGGGGCGGCGACGTCTNGGGAGGTGAGGAGTCGCTGGCTCATGGTGGCCGGGTCTCGGTCGGCGAACCCGTAGATCCCGTGCCCCCCGGGGTTCACCCCCGTGGCGTAGGTGGCCCAGGCCACCGAGGAGATGGGGGGAACGGTGGACGNGAGCTCCGCCGCCTCGCCCTCGGCCCATAGGGAACGCAGGGGCGCCAGCCGCCCCTGGGAAAAGGCACCCTCAAGGAGCGAGCCTGGCACCCCGTCCAGGCTTATCACGCATACACGTTTTCTGCGGCGTAGGAACATAAAAACCCCGTAGCAAGCCCATTATACTGGCGCGCTTCGGGCTACGAAAGCTAAAATGGGGCATGCTCGACATCCGTACGATACGTGAGGATCCGGAAGGTGTACTGGCCCGCCTGCGTCGCCGCGACCCGAAGATCGACCTTTCCCGCATTCTTTCCTTGGACGAGGAGCGCCGGGGGCTCATCCGCAAGGTGGAGGACCTCAGGCGCCTGAGGAAGCAGGGCTCGGAGGAAGTGGCCCGCCTGCAAAAGGAGGGCCGCCGCGAGGAGGCCCAAGAGAAAATCGCCGCCTTGAAACGTCTTTCTGACGAGCTGAAGAGCTTGGAGGAGCACTTATCCCAGGTGGAGCAAGCTTTAGAGGAAGAGCTCCTTTCGCTTCCCAACCTGCCTCACGACTCCGTGCCTACCGGGACGAAGGAGGAGAAGGTGCTCCTCAGAAGCTGGGGGGAGCCCCCCGAGTTCCCGTTTCCCCCCAGGCATCATCTGGAGCTCGCGAAGAACCTGGGGCTTCTCGACATGGAGCGGGCGGCCAAGATCACCGGGGCCCGGTTCCCCATGTACACCGGCCTGGGGGCCCGCCTGGAGCTCGTCCTCATCACCTGGATGTTCGAGCTCCACGTGCGGGAGCATGGTTACACGCCCGTCCTGCCTCCCATCCTGGCCAACCGGACTTCGTTCGTCGTGTCGGGACAGCTCCCCAAGTTCGAGGACGAGCTCTATCACTGTGAGAAGGACGACCTCTACCTCAACCCCACGGCCGAGTCCCTGCTCGTGAACCTCCACCGGGACGAGATCCTCTCCGAGGAGGAGCTCCCGCTCAGGTACGTGGCCTATACTCCGTGTTTCCGCCGGGAAGCGGGGAGTTACGGTGAGGAACAGCGGGGCCTCATCCGGGTGCACCAGTTCAACAAGGTGGAGCTCTTTCACTACACCACCCCAGAGCGCTCGTACCAGGACCTGGAGGAGCTCGTGATCCACGCCGAGCGCATCCTCCAGTTCCTTGGGCTTCATTACCGGGTCATGCTCCTTCCTACCCAGGACCTGGCGCAGCAGTCGGCCAAGACCATCGACATCGAGGTATGGCTCCCCGGCCAGGGGCGTTACTATGAGGTCTCCTCCTGCTCCAACTGCGAGGCTTACCAAGCCCGGCGGGGGAAGATCAGGTACCGGCCGGCCGAGGGCGGAAAGCCCGAGTTCGTGCACACCTTAAACGGCTCGGGCCTTGCTACCTCGCGCCTGTTCGCCGCCATCTTGGAGCAGAATCAGCGTGAGGACGGGTCCGTGGTCNTGCCCGAGGTGCTCGCCGAACGGCTGGGGGTGCGGGAGCTCGGATGACGGCGATCCGCACAGAGGGCCTCACCAAGGTGTTCCGCACCAGGAAGGGCGAGGTTCGGGCGGTGGATGGGGTTTCTTTTACCGTCGCGGAAGGGGAGATATTCGGGTTGCTCGGGCCGAACGGGGCCGGCAAGACCACCACCCTCAGGATGCTGGCCACCCTCCTCACCCCGACTGCNGGGCGGGCCGAGGTGCTAGGCCACGACATCGCCCGGGCTCCGCAGGAGGTGCGGGCCTGCATGGGCTTTTTGGCCACTGAGACCGGGCTCTACGAGCGGCTTACCCCCTGGGAGACGCTGCTCTTCTTCGGACGCATATTCGGGCTTTCCCGGGGGGAGGTGGAGGCCAGAGCGGAGGCGGTTCTCCAGCTCCTGGGGCTGTGGGAGCTCAAGGACCGGCGCGTTGGCACCCTGTCCACGGGCGAGCGGCAGAAGCTCTCCCTGGGCCGCTGTCTCGTCCACGATCCCCCGGTCCTGGTCTTGGACGAACCCACGGCAGGGCTGGACGTGTTTGTGGCCCGGGCGGTCACGGAGCTCATCCAAAAGCTGCGCGACGACGGCCGCACGATCCTCTTCTCCACCCACAACATGCATCTAGCGGGCAGGCTATGCGACCGCGTGGGCATCATCTACCGGGGTAAACTGGTGGCGGTGGGCACCCCGGAGGAGCTGCGGGAGGCCACGGGAGGTGTGGACTTCGAGGAGGTATTTTTCCGCACCCTGGAGCAGGCGGGCCTGTCCCCTGGGGAGACGAACGCTGTCCCCTAGGGGGGTAGGGAGGCGTGCTAACATGGCCCAAGTCGGAAAGGAGGGGCATATGAGCAAGAGATGGCTTGTGTTTTTGGTTTTGGGAGCGTGGGCCGTCCTGGCCACNGCGCAAGGCTGGGCCCCCCATGCCCCCATTTACATCTACGGCGATGACGCATTCACCTGGGAAAACGGGGTAGTCGGGGGGTCGGGCACCCAAGACGATCCTTACATCATCGAAGGCTGGGTGATCGACACCCTGGGTTACGACTACGGCATCTACATCGANCACACCAGCGCCTATTTCGTCATCCGGAACTGCCAGATCCGCTACCCACAGGAGCGGGCAGGGATCCTGCTTTCCGCCGTCAAGAACGGCCGCATCGAGGGGTGCAGCATTTACGGCGGCCGGGTGGGGATCCATCTCCTGGCGGCGAGCGGCGTCGTGATCACGGGGAACGCCATCGGCTATTGCGACAAGGGCATCATTGTCTCGACCGGGTCCGACGGCAACATCATCTACGGCAACTCCGTCATCGCCTGTGGTCTGCCGGCGAGCGACGAGGGTCAGGGCAACCGTTGGTATTACGAGGATCAGGGCAACTACTGGTCCGACTACCGGGGACAGGACCTGGACGGCGATGGGATCGGTGACTCCCGCTACGAGGTGGTCCCGGACTACTTCCCGCTCATTGAGCCCCCGGTGAAGCTCCCGCCGGAGGCGGCCCCCATGCGCACTCTGGATCTAGGCAAGGTGGGGGAGAGGGGCATCGTGGCCCTGGCCCCGGGGAGCCTGGTGCGGCTCACCGCTGCCGACGTGGGGGTGGGCGTGGACAAGATCTTCTACCGACTCGACGGAGGGGAGTGGCAGGAGTATACGGGACCCTTCACCCTAAGCGGGCAGGCCATGATCCGCATGCAATACTACTCTGTGGACAAGCTGGGAAACCGGGAGCCCCCGCGGATACTCACCGTTTACCTTGATATCCAGCCGCCGGTGACCAGGATCGTGGCCGGCGACCCCCATTATCTCGCCGAGGACGGGAAATTGTGGGCTACCTCACACACCCCGTTTGAGCTCGTGGCCGATGACGAGTCGGGGCAGTGGAGCATCTTCTACCGCATCGATCAGGGCGAGTGGCACCAGTACACGGCGCCGTTCACCATCCCTGGTCCGGAGGGCCCGCACAAGATCGACTATTACTCCATCGACCTCTACGGCAACCGCGAGGCGGTACAGTCGTCCGTGATCTGGAAGGACGACTCCGCTCCCAGCACCGAGGCGGCGGCCGAGGAGGGTGGTGAGAGCCCTTTTGAGGGGGCGGCGCCGGAGCAGCCTCAAACCGGACCTGAGTCCGTGGCCCCGGCGCCTTCCGAGTCTGAGCCCCAGACTGAGGCCCAGGCCGTGGAGCAAGAGGCCGTCACCTTCAAGGTGACGCTTGCTCAGGCGGAGCTCGTCGAGAACCACGGGGTGGGTTCCGACTGGACCATAAGCTATCGTCTCAACGGGGTGGAGGGANAGGTCCAAACGGCCTCCCTCCCCCTCGTTCTNTACACGGGGCAGGCGGCCGAGCTTGCCCTGCGGCTTTCGGCCATGGAGGAGGATGCGGCTCAGAACGACTTCGCCGAAGGGCTTCTGGCGCTCACGCTTCCCTGGACCGTGGGCACNTATGACCTGGAGCTCACCGTCTACGAGGACAACGTCCAGACCGGAGATAAGTACGCCCGCTGGCGGTTCACTGTGGAGGTGCAGGAGGGCGAGTGAGAGGGGCACTGCTTCTCTTCCGCAAGGAGCTGCTTCAGGCGGTCCGCGATCGGCGGACCGTCTTCATGACCGTGGCCTTCCCGCTTTTGTTTTACCCCCTGCTCTTCGGCTTCATCGGTGACTTGGTGGGGCGGGAGCAAGCCCGCCTGGCAACCCTGGTGCCCCAGGTGTTGGTGGTGATGGAGGGGGAGGTGGGGGAGCTTGCCCAAGCCCTGGCCGAGGAGGAGACGCTCCAGGCCTTCTTTTATCCCGACCTCGACCATGCCCTCGCGGACCTGCGCCGAGGTATGGGGGAGGTGGCCCTGTGGGTCAGGCGGGAACCGGCCCGGGGCGAGCTCGGCTATTCCCTCACCCTGTACTACGACGCGACGAGCCAGGCGGCCCAGGCGGCCATGGCCAAGGTCAAAGGCTTCCTCCAGGGGTTCTTCCAGAAGCTGACCCTGGAGCGCCTTTCCGCCATGGGGATCGATCCCGAATCGGTGCAGCCGCCGTTCACCGTAGAGGCGGAGGACATCGGAGGGCGGGAGGCCTTCGGCCGGATGCTGTTGTCCCGGATCCTCCCTTACTTCCTCGTCCTCTCCATCCTGTTTGGGGCCCTGGGGTTCGGGGCCGAGATCACCGCTGGGGAGAAGGAACGGGGCACGATAGCTACCCTCCTGTCAAGCCGCCTGTCGCGGGAGGAGATCGTGCTGGGGAAGTTCCTGGCCGTGCTCACGGTGTCGCTCGCCTCCACGGTGCTCTCCGCCACCGGGCTCCTCATCGGCATCCGTTCCTTTGGGGCGCGCCTGGACGCGGCCGCGGGCCTGTCGCTCGCCACGGCGGGCTGGATATTACTTGTGCTCGTACCCCTGGCCATCGTGCTCTCGGCGGCGGTGCTCATCGTGGGGTCGTTTGCCCGCACCCAGAAGGAGGCCAGTGTCTACCTTCTCCCCTTGTACATGGTGATCATCCTGCTCGGGATCTCGGTGATGATGGGTTCTACCAAGCCCCAAGGGGCGTTCTTCGCCATCCCGGTGGCCGGCTCTATGGCCGCGATCCAGCAGGCGATAAGCGGGAGCATCACCCTGGGGGAGCTTGCCTGGACACTTTTCTCCAGCCTTGCCTTGGGAGCGGCACTCCTCGCCGTTTCGGTGCGGATCTTCCGCTCGGAGAAGGTGCTGTTCAGGATTTAGTTTGGGAGGGCGCCGGGCGGGGCGAGCTCGGCCGCGGTGCGGAACGCGAACCGGTCCGTCATCCCGGCGATATAGTCCCGCACCACTTCCTGTACGATTTTTTCCTCTAATAGGCGGCGCTCCTCTGCAGGGATGTCCCTCGGAAGGGCGGCGATCTGTTCTCGGATCTTGCCGGCCGTGTCCGGGGGCAGAAGGCGCCAGTCGCCGGTGAACGTCCGCCACAGGAGCCGGATCGTCTCGATTCCCCGCTGGCGCATTCTGAGGACGCGGTAGTTGTAGTAAAACCGCTCGAACAGGAACTCGTGGAGCTCGGTGAAGAGTTCCTTCACCCGGGGTGAGAAGGAGACCGTGAGCTCGGAGAGACGGCGGGCGTCCTCCGGGCCCTTTATTCCAAGCTCCTTTATGCGCTGGCGGGTGTGCTCGATCACGTCGTGCACCAGGAACGGGATCACCTTCCTCGTCCAAGGGCGCGGCCCTCCTCCTGAGAGCGCTTTGTAGATCCCGAGGCCCTTTAGTTCCTCCTCCCGAAGGATCCCGGCCCGGAGGCCATCGTCCAGGTCGTGGGAGATAAAAGCCACCGGGTCGGCCACGTTGATCACCTGTCCCTCCAGGGTGGGGAGGAGATCGGGCTCCAGGTGCCGAAACCGACTTTGGTCTAGCTCGTTCTTCCAGATGGCGTGCTTGAGGATCCCCTCCCTCACCTCCCAGGTGAGGTTGAGCCCCCGATGCCCCAGGTACAGGTAGGTCTCCTCCAGCTCCTCCACCACTCGCACCGAGTGCTCATAGTGGCGGAAGCCCTCGGGGACGAGTTCGTCCAGCGCCTCCTCCCCGGAGTGGCCGAACGGGGTGTGGCCCAGGTCGTGCCCCAGGGCGATCGCCTCCACGAGGTCGGCGTTGAGCCCTAGCGCCCGGGCGATGGTGGTACCGATCTGCGCCACCTCCAGGGAGTGGGTGAGGCGAGTGCGGTAGTGATCTCCCTCGTGGGTCACGAACACCTGGGTTTTGTACTCCAGTCTGCGGAAGGCCTTGGAGTGGATGATGCGGTCTCGATCGCGTTGGAACTCGGTGCGGAGCTCGTCAGGCTCTATCTCGTAGTCACGGCCCCGGGTGCGGAAGGACCGCACCGCGTACGGGGCCAGGTCCCGGTCCTCCCTCTTCTCGAGTTCCTCCCGTACGCTCACCAAGTCCCTCGCTCGAACCTCTTCATGGCCTCCCGGGCCCGGCGCTCCTCTTCTTCCTCGATGATCTTGCGGCGTTTGTCCACCTTGGTGCGCCCCTTGGCCAGGCCCAGCTCCACCTTGGCATAGCCCCGCTCGTTGAAGTACAGGGACAGGGGGACCAGGGTATAGCCTGACCGGGTCACTTTCCCCAGGAGACGGTCGATTTCCCGCCGGTGGAGGAGGAGCTTCCGCGGGCGCTCGGGATCGTGGCCGTAGTAGGAGCTGGGCTCATAGGTGGCTATGTGCATCCCGTGCAGCCACACCTCCCCGTCCTCTACCTTGGCATAGGCCTCTTCCAGGGACACGCGCCCGGCCCGCAGCGACTTCACCTCTGAGCCGGTGAGGACGATGCCGGCCTCATACGTCTCCTCCACGGCGTAGTCGCGCCGGGCACGGCGGTTGCGGGCCACGATTTTCTTCGGCATGGTGCCTAGAAGCTATCCCAGCTCAGCCCGGGGGACAACCACGTGGGCAACCTGCGCTGGGGGAGGCGGCCTTTCTTCGGCCTATGGCCCCAGGCAGGGCTCTACGCAGCCCGAGTCTGGTTCTGAGAGAGGGCTAACGCCCCACTTGTTGGATGCTCGGACTCGGTACCAGTACTGCAGCCCTGGCAAGGCGGTGTGGTCTTCGATGGAGGGCTCGTTGGTCTCCCCCACAAAGTAAGGGTAAGTGCCCTCTTGTACTCTGTCTCGGTAAACCTGGTACGAGGTGGCGCCGGGGACAGGATCCCAGGTGACCACGATCCTGTCGGTGTAGGTGCCGTCGGAGGCCTGGACGTTTGCCGGCGGGGGCGGGAGGCCCGCGTATCCGGAGGCGGCCTCAGAGCCCTGAACAGCCGGCCCCGTTGCAGGCCTGAACCCGGTACCAATAGAGGCGCCCTGGCTCTACAGCGTGACCTTCGGTGGCCTGATCGTAGAAGTAGGTGTTCGTCGTGGTCCCAAGCTCCTCAAACGGCCCCTCGGCGGAGTCGGCCCGGAACACGCGGTAGAACTCGGCCCCTTCCACCGCCTCCCACTGGATGCGCACCGCTGTTGCGTACTCGCCCTGGGTGGCGATGACCTCGGTCGGGGGGTGTGCAGGCGGGTTGGTCGGCGGAGGCTGGAGGAGGTCGAGCAGGGCGCAGCCGCTCAGCGCCCCTAGCAGGGCCACCGCCACGAGGGCAAGTGCCCCCCGGCGCGCGATCGTCGTGCCGGTTGA
>MTNI01000120.1 GCA_002011415.1 Candidatus Acetothermia bacterium JdFR-47 | reverse complement strand
TTCGAGGAGGCCCTGGACCGGGTCCTCACCGGGCTCAAACGCCGGGGCCTTTACATCACCGAGCGGGAGAAGGAGCACATCGCTTATCACGAGGCCGGACATGCCCTGGTGGGGAAGCTCCTCCCCAACACCGACCCGGTGCACAAGATCTCCATCATCCCGCGGGGCGAGGGGGCGCTGGGTTTCACGCTTCAGCTCCCAACCGAGGACCGCTACATCGTTTCTCGGGAGGAGCTGTTCGACAAGCTGACGGTATTGTTCGGCGGCCGCGCCGCCGAGGAGACCGTGTTCGGGTCTCAGACCACCGGGGCCGCNGAGGACCTNAAGCAGGCCACGGAGATCGCCAAGCGCATGGTGGTGGAGTACGGCATGTCAGACGCCTTGGGCCCCATCAACCTGGGGGCCGAGCGCACCAACATCTTCCTCGGNGAGGAAATCGTGAAGAGCGACGAGCACTCCGAGGAGCTCTCCGCCCTGGTGGACCGTGAGATCAGGCGGTTCCTCAACGAGGCGTACAAGCGGGCCAAGGACTTACTCTCCCGCAACAAGGCNGCTTTGGACCGCCTGGCCAAGGAACTCCTGCGCCATGAGGTCCTGGAGGGCCACCAGATCGACGAGGTGCTCAAGGACGTGGCCCTCGAGCCCGCGACATGACCCTCCCCCCACGGCGCCTCGCCATCCTCGGCGCCACCGGCTCCATCGGCACCCAGGCCATTGAGGTGGTGCGCCAATTGCGCGCCCGCGGGGAGCCGGTTGAGGTGGTGGCCCTGGCAGCCGGCCGGCAAGTGGCCCCCCTGGCCGCCTTCGCCCAGGAGCTAGGGGCGAAGCTCGTGTCGGTGGCCGGGCCCGAGGAGGAGGCCGCGATTAGATCTCTCCTTCCTCCCGGGATCGAGGTCGTCTGCGGACCCGAGGGGCTGGAGCGGACGGCGACACACCCCGAGGCGGACCTCGTCCTGAATGCGGTGGTAGGGGCGCGCGGGCTTCGGGCCACCCTGGCCGCCCTGCGGGCGGGGAAGACACTGGCCCTGGCCAACAAGGAGTCCCTGGTGGTGGGCGGGGAGCTCGTCCTCGCCGCGCGGCGGCGCCCTGATCAGATCATCCCTGTGGACTCGGAGCACGCCGCCCTCTTCCAACTCCTTGCCGGGACGCGGCGGGAGGAGGTGGAGAGGCTATGGATAACGGCCTCAGGAGGGGCGTTCCGCGACCGGACCCCAGAGGAGCTCGCCTCCGTGACCCCGGAGGAGGCCCTGGCCCACCCCACCTGGCGCATGGGCCCCCGCATTACAGTGGACTCGGCCACCCTGGTGAACAAGGCATTCGAGGTGATCGAGGCCTATCACCTGTTCGGTTTCCCCTGGGACCGGATCGGGGTCCTCCTCCACCCCCAGTCCATTGTGCACGCGCTGGTGGAACTGGTGGACGGCTCGCTCATGGCTCAGCTTGCAGCCCCGGACATGCGCATCCCCATCCGCGCCGCCATCACCCATCCCCAGCGGCTTCCGCCCCCACCTCTCCGGCTGCCCCTGGCCCCCTTGGATCTCTCGTTCCGGGAGCTCCCCCGGGACCGGTACCCTGCGTTCTGGACGGTGCTCGCCGCTGGCAAGATGGGCGGCACTGCCCCTGCGGTGGCCAACGCCGCTGACGAGGTGCTAGTGGCCGCGTTCCTCGCCAGAAAGATCGCGTTCACCGGGATCGCGGAGGGCCTCGAGCACGTGCTCTCCCGGCATACGCCCGGCCCGGTACGGGATCTCGCTGCCCTGGAGGAGGCGGACGCCTGGGCCAGGGAAGAGGCCCGCCGGTTCGTGGAGCGCAAGGCCGGCAAGGCATAAAATGGCGGCATGATCTTGAGTAAACGTTCTGACTACGGGATGCGGATTTTATACGAGCTCGCGGCCGATCCGGACCGATACCACTCGGCACGCGTGCTCGCCGATCGGCACCACGTCCCCGAGGCGTTCCTGCGCAAGATCCTCCAAGACCTACGCCAAGCGGGTGTGGTCGTGGCCCAGAAGGGGCGCACCGGGGGGTACCGGCTGGCCCTGCCCCCGGAGGAGATCTCCGTGGGCAAGGTGCTAGACGTACTCGAGGGACCCGTTCCCAAGCTCGCCTGCATCGTGGGGGAGGACTGCGACATCGACGATAGCTGTCCCACCGCCCCGATCTGGCGGTATCTGGAGCGGAAGATCACCCAGGAGCTCGCCCAGATCACCCTGGCGGACGTGGTGAAGATGGCACGCAAGGCGGAGGTGNAAAAGTGAAGCCGACAACAGACGCAGTACGAGAAGTGCTCAGGGAAAGGGTCATCGATCCTGAACTCGGCATCAACGTGGTGGATCTGGGCCTCATCTACGACGTNGAGGTGGGCGAGGGCAAGATCTCCGTGGACATGACTCTCACCACCCCCGGGTGCCCTTTGGCCGGGACGCTGGCCGCCCAGGTGGAGGAGACGCTGCGCCAGGCGTTCGAGGGGTATGAGGTAGAAGTAAGCCTCGTGTGGGAGCCCCGTTGGACGCCGGAGATGATGTCGGAGGAGGCCCGCCGCCACTTCGGGGCCCTATGACAGCGGCCCAGCGCTGCCGGATCTGTGGCGAGCGGCTGGGCGAACGCCGCTGCGTAGCCCTGGACGACACCATCTGTAGCACCTGTTGTGGGGCCCACCGCCGTCGCTCCATCGCCTGCCCCCCATNCTGTCAGTACCTGATAGCCGCCGAGCGCCGCAGGCGGGAACGCCGAGCTCGGGAGCTCGCTCAGGCCTGGCAGGACTTCGAGGTGACCCTCCTGGCGCGCAAGCTGGACGCTCTCCTCCCCTACATGGAGGCCGTCAAGTACCTCCTGGCCCAACTCCTCCACCAAGCCCCCGCCGAGGACACGGAGGTGGAAACCGCCCTCACCTACCTTGCCCAGCGCCTGTCCCCCATCGAGCTCGTGGAACCCTATGTGCCCAAGCTGGGGGAGCTCTTGGAACGGGCGCTTCTCCCTCTGGTCCAGCGGGGGCGGATGGATCCGGAAGGCCTCCGGGAAGCCTTGCGGGCTNTGGCCGGTTTCGTGGACGGCTTCCGAAAGGAAGAGGAGCCGGACAGATTCGTGACCGCGCTTCTCGGCACCTACCCGCCCGAGNAGGAAAAGCCCACCGGGCTCATCGTGCGCCCTTGAGCCAGCGGCCGAGCCCTAGGGACAATCCCAGCCCCAGGTAGATCGCGATACCCAGCGGGATCCCGAGAAACACTTCCCCCCACACGCCCAGCCCGGCAAGGAAAAATCGGTCACATAGGAAAAGGACACCGGCCATACCCCCGGCCGCCAGCGCCGCCGCCAGCACCACCCGCCCTGGAAGCCAACCCGCCTGCCTCCGCCACAGGAGCCACCCTTGGAGGAGGGCATCCACCCAGCCTGCCATTCCCGTGGCCAGGGCCAACCCGAACGTCCCCCACGGCCCCACCCACGCGAGATCCAACGCTACGTTGACCCCCACTGCCACGGCCCCGGTCAGCACCGGGATCCCTGGGTGCCCCAGGGCGTAGAAGGCCCGGGAGAAGAGGTACACCAAGCCGTAGGCCCAAAGCCCGGAGAGGTATGCGGCCAGGGCACTATAGGTCCTCGCTGTATCCGTGGGGGAGAACGCCCCGTGCTGGAAGAGAATCGTGATCACCGGCCGGCCAAGGACCAGCAGCCCGGCCATGGCCGGGAGTAGCAGGGCCGCGCCCAGGCCCACCCCCCGGGACACAGCCGCGGTGAAGTCCTCCCCCGCGGCGTGGGCGGCGTGCCGGGAGAACCGGGGCAAGGCCGCCGTGGCCACCGACACCGCCAGTATCCCCACGGGAAGCTGAAACAGACGCATGGCGTATTGGAGGACGGAGACGGAGCCGTCGGCGAGGAACGAGGCCAGGCGGTTATCAACGAGCAGGTTCACCTCGGCCACCGCCAACCCCCCGAGCACGGGGAGCAGGCGTTTTCCCACCTCGGCGAGCTCCGGCGGGGGAGGCCAAGCCGGTCCCCGGCCGAGGTGGGCTCGGGCCCGAGGGAGCTGGACGAGAAGCATCCCCGCCCCCCCTACAAGCACCCCCACCGCGAGGCCCAGAACGGGCGGGGTGAAAAGGCGGGACAGGACCAGGGCCCCCAGGATCATCCCACCGCTTAGGGCCGTCGGGGCCACCGCGGGGAGGAAGAAATGGCCGTGGGCGTTGAGGATGCCCCCAGCCAGGGCAGAGAGGGAAACCAGGGCGAGGAAGGGGAACACCCACCGGGCTAGGGTAATGGCCAGGGCCAGCTTCTCCGGGGGAAAGCCCCCGGCGAGGAGGGGNACATACCACGGGGCGAGGCCCGCTCCCAAAGCACACAGAGGAGGAAGCCCCAGGAGCAGCACCACGATCGTGGCCCGGGCCAGTGCCGTCCCTTCGCCCCGCTCCTCGGCCCGTACGTACACGGGAAGGAAGGCGGCCGCCAGTCCCCCTTCCCCCAGGAGGCGCCGGAGGAGGTGGGGGATGAAAAACGCTATTAAGAAAGCATCGTAGGCCGCCGAGGCTCCAAAGACATGGGCCAGCGCCGCCTCCCGGGCGAGGCCCAACAAACGCGAAAGGCCCGTCCCCAGGGCCCCATGAAGCACATCCCCCAGGAACGAGCCAACACCCACGCGCCCCCCGAGGAACCGAGTCAGCCTGCGGGGGGCGCTTTTCATCAATCTGCGGCCGTGACTATTACCTTGACCTTGGCAGCGATGTCCTCGTAGATCCCGACCTCGACCTCGTACTCCCCAAGGGCCTCGATGGGCTCCATCTTGATGCGGTGGGGATCCACCTTCTCGCCGAACTTCTCCTCGATGGCCNTGGCCACGTCCTGGGGCCGCACCATGGCATAGAGCTTGTCCTCGTCGTGGACCTTCCGCGCGAAGGAGATCTCCGCCCCGGAGAGCTTCTCAGCCAGCATCTGGGCCCGGGTGCGACGGTCAGCGAGCTCCGCCTCGTACTGGGCCCGGAGCTTGGCGTAACGGGCCATCTCGTGTGGGGTGGGCTTGGTCGCCAGCTTACGGGGGAGGAGGTAGTTACGGGCGTACCCGTCCTTCACCTCGACCACATCCCCGGGAATTCCCAACCCCGGTACCTCTTTGATCAAAAGCACTTTCATGTCAATCCCCCCTTGAGCACCAATGGTAGGTGGGAACCGCCCACTGATCAAACCGATGGGCTATACTCGCCCTTGGACATGAAAAACTGGACCGGCTGGCGGAAAGGCGGACGCGTCCTGGTGATGGGGGTCCTCAACGTGACCCCGGACTCCTTCTCCGACGGGGGAGCTTTCCTGAATCCGGACGCGGCCGCGGACCGTGCCCTGGCCATGGAACGCGAGGGAGCAGACATCATCGACATCGGGGGGGAGTCCAGCCGGCCCGGGGCGGAGCCCGTGCCCTTGGAAGAGGAGCTCAGGCGGGTGCTCCCGGTGCTGGAGCGACTGCGTGGCCGCCTGCNGATCCCCATCTCCATAGACACCACCAAGGCTGAGGTGGCCGAGGCCGCCCTCCAGGCCGGAGCTGAAATCGTGAACGACATCTCCGCCCTCCGCTTCGACCCCCGGATGGGGGAGGTGGTGGCGAGGAGCGGCGCGGGCCTTGTCCTGATGCACATGCGCGGCACCCCTAAAACCATGCAACAGGACCCGACCTACGCGGACGTGGTCGCGGAGGTGCGGGACTTCCTCGCCCAGCGAGTGGAGCACGCGGTCTCCCTGGGGATCGACCGGGAACTGATCGCCATCGACCCCGGGATCGGCTTCGGCAAGACCGTGGAGCACAACCTGGAGCTCCTCCGGCGCCTCCCGGAGCTGTGCGAGCTCGGCCACCCGGTCCTGGTGGGCCCCTCGCGCAAGTCGTTTATCGGGGCGGTACTGGACCTGCCAGTGGAAGAGCGCTTGGAGGGGACCCTGGCGGCGTGCGCGGTGGCGGTCGTCCGCGGAGCGGATATCGTTCGGGTACACGATGTCCGAGGCGGTGCGGAGGGCGGTCGACCTGGCCGTACGCCTGAGGAGGGAGCGATGAGGCTCGAACTTTCGCGCATGCGAGCAGCGCCCGGCCAGCCGTTCACGGTTTCGGGAGAGGAGGACATCCCCAAGCTCGACTGGTGGGGGGAGACCCTGTCCCTGGAGGGGAAGGTGCGCGCGGATGTGATCGCCTTCTACCAAGAGGGACGAGTGTTCCTCACCTTGAAGGTGCGGGGGCGGATACACCGTCGCTGCTCCCGGTGCCTAGCCGAGCTGGTGGAGGACTTCGACCGCAAGGACTTCCTCGAGGTACCGGTTGAAGAGGCGGGGGCGTACCTTGAACTCCGCGGGCTGATCGAGTCCGGGGTAAGGCTCGCCATCTCCCCGCGGCCCCTGTGTCGGCCGGACTGCCGGGGCCTCTGTCCTGGCTGCGGGGCAGACCTGAACGTAGAGGACCACCGCCCTGGGTGTGAGGTGAAAAAACCCCCGCCGGACCCCAGGCTCGAAAAGCTCCGGGAGCTCCTGTGAGCTGGGGGAACTAAGATGCGGGTGCTGGGGGTGGATCCGGGGCTCATCGCCACCGGGTACGGCGTTGTGGAGGAGGGGCCGGGGGGCCTGCGGCCCCTGGCCAGGGGGACGGTGCGCCCGCCCAGGGGTGCGCCCCTCCCGGAGCGGTTGGCAGAGATCCACCGACGGCTTTCCGAGATCGTAGCGGAGTACCAGCCCGACGTGGTGGCGGTGGAGGAAGTGTATCTGGCCCGGAACACCTCTTCGGCCATGCTGACCGCCCAGGTATTGGGGGTGGTGAAGCTCGTGGCCGAAGGGCGCAAGCTCCGGTCGTACGCCCCCCGCGAGGTCAAAAAGTGGATCTGCGGCAGCGGCTCCGCCCCGAAAGAGCAGATGATCCACATGATGGAGCACCTCCTTTCGGCGAAGGAGCTAGGCTCCGACCACGCCGCCGACGCCCTGGCCGTGGCGGTGTGTGCCCTGTTCGACCAAAGGCCATGACCATCTACGACGCCCTGGGGATAAAGGAGGTGCCAAAGCGNCTGCTCCTCGTCGACGGCCACTCAGCCCTGTTCCGCTCCTTCTACGCCATCCCCGAGCTCACCACCTCCAAAGGGGAGCTGGTGAACGCCGTGTACGGCTTCACCCGCACCCTGCTCATGGCCATCCGCGAGTACCCTTCCCAGTACCTCGCGGTGGCGTTCGATGCCGGCGGCAAGACCGTCCGCCACGAGGAGTTCGTGGACTACAAGGCCACGCGAAAGGAGATGCCCGAGCCCCTGGCCGGGCAGCTCCCCCGGATAAAGGAGCTCCTGGACGCCTTCGGCATCGCCCGCTTGGAGATCCCCGGCTACGAGGCGGACGACATCATGGCCACCCTCTCGCACATGGCAGAGCGGGAGGGCATAGAGGTTCTCAACCTGACCGGGGACAAGGACATGGCCCAGCTCGTCTCCGACCGGGTATTCCTCCTCAGGCCCGGCAGGAAGCCGAGCGAGGGGCTCACCCTCCTGGATCGCAAGGGGGTGGAGGAGAAATTCGGCGTGCCCCCGGAGAAGATCGTGGACCTCCTCGCCCTGGTAGGCGATCCCTCGGACAACGTACCCGGGGTCAAGGGGATAGGCGATAAAACCGCCAAGAAGCTCCTCGCCGAGCACGGCTCGCTCGAGGCGGTGCTTGAGGCGGTAGAGAGAATCCCCAACCGCCGCGTCGCCCAGGCCCTGCAGGAATACCGAGAGGAGGCCATGCTGTCCCGGGACCTAGTGCGCCTGCGGGAGGTCCCCCTGGACATCGAGCTCTCGGACCTCCTCCCCAGGCACATCGACCCCGAGGAGCTGATCTCGCTCCTCGAAGAACTCGAGTTCAGGTCCATCCTCGCCGAGCTCAAGATCAGGAAAGGCCCCGAGCCTGTGTACCGGGTGATCACGAGCGAGAGGGAACTGGAAGAGCTCCTCGCCCGCCTCAAGGAAGCGGAGGAGGTGGCCCTGGACCTTGAGACCACGGGCAAGGACCCGTTCTCGGCGGAGATCGTGGGGGTAGCCCTGGCCCTGCGCCCCTACGAGGGCTACTACATCCCCGTGGGTCACAGCTACCTGGGAGTACCCAGGCAGCTCCCCTTGGAGCGGGTGTTGGCCGGCCTCCGCCCCCTGCTCGAGGGGGAAAAGCCCCACGTCATCGGCCAGAACCTTAAGTACGACATCGAGGTGCTGGCAAGGTACGGAGTGGAAGTCAAGGGCCTTTCGTTCGACGCCATGATCGCCCATTGGCTCCTTCACCCCAACGCCCCCTCCCACGGGCTCGAGGCGGTGGTGCGGGATGAACTCGGAGAAAAGGTGCAATCCTATAAGGAACTCCTCGCCGAGGGCGGGGAGACAGAGATGCGGGAGGTCCCCCTTGCCCGAGCGGGCCGCTACGCCGCCGAGGACGCAGAGGTGGTTTGTCGTCTGCGGGAGCCCCTGACCCAGCGCCTCAAAGAGGCGGAGCTTCTCCCCTTGTTCGAGGACGTGGAGGTCCCCTTGATCGAGGTGCTGGCCTGGATGGAACGCCGGGGGGTGCTCCTCGACGTTGAGGTCCTGCGCGAACAAGGAAAAGAACTCGAGATCATGCTCGAACGTCTGCGCGAGGAGCTGTTCGCGCTCGCCGGGGGGCCGTTCAACCCGGGCTCCATTCCCCAAGTGCGGGAGGTGCTGTACGAGCGCCTTAAGCTCCCGGTGATCGCCAAGACCAAGACCGGCCCTTCCACCGACGCGCAGGTCCTGCGAGAACTCGCGGCCTACCACGAGCTTCCAGCCAAGCTCATCGCCTACCGGGAACTGGAAAAGCTCCGCAACACCTATATCGAGAAGCTCCCGGCCTACGTGAACCCGGAGACGGGAAGGATACACACTTCTTTCAACCAGACCGGCACCGCCACCGGGAGGCTGTCCTCCTCAGAGCCGAACCTGCAAAACATCCCGGCCCGCCACGAGGTGGGGGTGGACATCCGGCGGGCATTCGTGGCCCCAGAAGGGCGCCTACTCCTCGCAGCGGACTACTCCCAGATCGAGCTCCGGATCCTGGCCCACCTCTCCGGGGACGAGGGCCTGATCGAGGCCTTCCGCAAAGGGGAGGACCTCCACCGCCGCACCGCGGCCGAGATCTTCGGCGTGCCCCAGGAAAGGGTGGACTCCCGCATGCGCACGGTGGCCAAAAGGGTGAACTTCGGGATCGTATACGGGATCAGCCCCTACGGCTTGGCACGAGACCTGGGGATTCCCCAATCCGATGCTAAATTCTTCATCGACCGGTTCTTCGCCGCCTACCCCAAGGTAAGGGAGTTCATCGACCGCATGGTGGAGGAGGCGACGAGGACGGGTTACGCCAAGACGATCCTGGGACGCAGACGCCCCTTGCCAGGCCTCGCCTCCCAGGACAAGAGACGCCAGGGTTACGACCGCCGCAACGCCATCAACACCCCGATCCAAGGGTCAGCGGCCGACCTCATGAAGCTGGCCATGCTCAAACTCCACCGGTTGTGGGAGGAAGGGAAACTCCGGGCGGACATGATCCTCCAAATTCACGACGAGCTCATCTTCGAGGTGGACGAAGGTGACGCCCAGGCGGCGGCCGAGGTAGTGCGGGCTGCCATGGAAGGGGTGTGGGAGCTCAAGGCCCCCCTCAAGGTTGACATCAAACTCGGCCGTAACTGGGGAGAGCTTTAGGAGGGGAACGTGCCAAAGTACTTCGGAACCGATGGGGTGCGCGGGGTAGCAGGGGTAGAACTCACGGCGGAGCTTGCCTTCCGCTTGGGTAGGGCGGTAGGACGGGCATTCCGCCCGCGCCGAGTCCTCCTCGCCCGGGACACGCGCCTCTCAGGCCCGGCCCTGGAGGCGGCCTGCGCCGCGGGGCTCGCGGAAGCCGGCTGCGATGTCTCGCTCGCGGGCGTGCTCCCCTCCCCGGCCGTTTCCCACCTCGTCCGTGAGGAGAAGTTCGGGCTGGGCAGTGTGATCTCCGCTTCCCACAACCCCCCGGAGGATAACGGCCTCAAGTTCTACGACCCTCAAGGCCTCAAGCTCTCCCCCGAGGAGGAGGAGCGGGTGGAGGCCCTGCTTGACGGGGCGCCCCCCAGAGGTCGGCTGGGGATGGTGGAGTACTGGCCGGCAGCGGAGGAGCGCTACCGGGACTTCCTCCTCCACGCAGTAGAAGGGCTTTCCCTTCGCGGCCTCAAGGTGGCCCTGGACTGCGCCCACGGGGCCACCGCCCGCGTTGCGCCCCAGGTGTTCGAGGCCCTGGGAGCCACCCTGTCCCTCATCGGAGCGGAGCTGGATGGGGCGAGGATCAACGCCACCGGAGCGGCGGCCATTGAGCCCCTCCAGGCCCTGGTGCGGGCAGAAGGGGCGGACCTGGGCATCGCCTTCGACGGGGACGGGGACAGGGCGATGCTCGTGGACGGACGCGGCCAGGTCGTAGAGGGGGATCGGCTCATGGCCGCCCTGGCCCCCCAGCTCCACCGCCTGGGGGAACTCTCCTCTCCGGCCGTGGTGTTCACCGTGCTCGGGGGCATGGGGCCGGAGCGATATCTCGCGGAACAGGGCTTCCAGGTGGTGCGGGTCCCGGTGGGGGATAGGTACGTCTCCTGGGCCATGCGGGAGGGGGGGATTGAGCTCGGTGGGGAGCCCTCCGGGCACATCGTGTTCGGCCGCTACGCCCCTACCGGGGACGGCATCCTCACCGCCCTGTTGACCCTGCACGCCCTAAAGCGGGCCGACACCGATCTTGCAAGCCTGGTTGCCCCGGTCCCGGTCTATCCCCAGGTGCGGGCCGACGTGCCAGTGCGAGATCGGACGGGGGCAATGCAGGACCCCGCCGTGAAAAGGGCGATCACAGAAGCCAAGGCGCTGGTGGAGCCGGATGGGCGCCTCCTCGTCCGCCCGTCGGGTACCCAACCCCTGATCAGGATCATGGCCGAAGGGAAAAAAGAAGACCGCCTCCGCCGAGCGGTGGAGGCGGTAGTGCTTGCCTTGGAGCCGCACCGAGCTCAGAAGTAGTACTCGGTGATGTTGTCGATCTCGAGGCCTTCCCCGTAGTACTCCAGGGCTACTATTACAGCCTTCCCCAACATCTGCACGTCCACGAGCCCCCAAATCAAACCGCCCTGTCCGACGGCCTTATCTAGGTCCAAGTACTCGGACTCGTGCGGAGCAAGCTCGATGTCCTGGCTGTAGAGCTCTTCGCCTTTGGGGTTGTAAAGAGTGACCGACACCGAAACGGGCTGGTCCCAGGGGTTCATGACGATGACCCCGGTGGAAAGCCCTCCCGCTTGAGTGTAGTAGGCACCGAGCCAGTACGGGGTGCCCTCCTCCAATGTGGGCACCTCTTGGGCGATGGTGTCAACGGAGACGACCGCCCCATCCGCCATGTACTCGAGCCCGATGACCAGGAGCTCGTCGCTCTCCACGGTGACCACACCCCAACTCCAGTCCCCGCTGGGGACGTAGTCGCTCAGGGTGTAGAAGTCCGCTTCGTAGCTTGTAAGATCCCCTGGCTTTTCCCAAAGGAGCGAACCCCAAGCATCGTAAACCCGGAGCACGTAGTCGGAATCGGAGCCCATGGTGTTAATGAGGTTGACTGTCAGATCCTGCCCATCGGAGAGGTCATAGTAAAAAGCATAAAAATGCTGGGCGGCGCCGAAGACGCCCACCAAGGCCAAAGCCAGCCCTACTACCACCAAAAGGCGTTTCATGTGGCCCTCCTTTCAAGTAAGTAAACCACCTTACACTCCAGATAAGCAGAAATCAAGAACGCCTTTGACGTAAAACCGGCTGGCGGACAGCTTGAGCCTCATCGAGACGTCTCACCGGCGCATTGTGAGGGGCTTGGCGCAAGAGCTCGGGTTCCTCTTTCGCCTCCTCGGCGATCTTGAGCATGGCCTCAGCAAAGGCGTCGAGCACCTCCTTAGGCTCCGTCTCCGTGGGCTCGATCATCAGGGCCTCCCGCACGATCAAGGGGAAGTAGACGGTGGGCGGGTGGAAACCATAGTCGATGAGGCGCTTGGCGATGTCGAGAGTCCGCACCTCCCCCAGACCCTCCCCGGAGAGGACGAACTCGTGCTTTGAGAGGCGGTCGTAGGGAAGCTTGTAGGTCCCCCTCAGCCTCACCCGCAGGTAGTTAGCGGCCAGCACCGCCCCGGCCGAGACCTCCCGCAAGCCCTCGTCCCCCAAGGTGAGGATGTAAGCCAAAGCTTTGACGCACACCAGGAAGTTCCCGAAATAGGGGTGCACCCGGCCGATGGACTTGGGCCGGTCCCAGTCCAAGGCATAGCGGTCCCCCTCCCTCACGATCTGGGGCACGGGGAGGTAGGGCACCAGGGGCTCCGAGACCGCGAGCGGTCCCGCCCCCGGGCCGCCGCCCCCGTGGGGGGTGGAGAAGGTCTTGTGCAGGTTGAAGTGGAAGACGTCGGCCCCCATGTCGCCAGGTCGGGCCCGGCCGAGGTAGGCGTTCAGGTTTGCCCCGTCGAAATAACACAGCCCTCCGGCCTCGTGCACAAGCCGGGTGATCTCTAGTATCTCCTCCTCGAAGATNCCCAGAGTGTTGGGCACGGTGAGCATGATCCCGGCTACGTCCTCGCTCAGGGTGGCCCGCAGGGCGGCCATATCCACCATGCCCCGCCCGTCCGTGGGCACCGAGGTCACCCGAAAGCCAGCCATGGCGGCCGAAGCGGGATTTGTTCCGTGGGCAGAGTCGGGGAGGAGGATTTTCACGCGCTTCCCCAGCTCCCCCCGTTCCTCGAAATACCGCTTGAAGAGGAGCATGCCAGTGAGCTCCCCGTGGGCCCCGGCCGCAGGCTGCAGGGTGATCCCTGGCATTCCAGCGATCCCCTTGAGGTACTCGGCGAGCTCCCACATAAGGGCAAGCGCCCCCTGGACTTCCTCCTCAGGAAGGAGGGGATGGAGGCCCGAAAAGCCAGGAAGGCGTGCGAGCTCCTCGTGAGCCTTGGGGTTGTACTTCATGGTGCAGCTTCCCAGGGGATAAAAGCCCGTGTCCACGCCGTAGTTCATGCGGGCAAGCCGCGTGTAATGGCGCACGAGCTCCGGCTGGGAGACCTCAGGAAGCCACGGGGGTTCTTTGCGCCTCAGCCCCGCGGGGATGTGGGACAGGAGCTCCTCCTCGGACCGCCCCAAGGGAGGGAGAGCGGTGGCCCGACGGCCTGGGGCTCCGATCTCGTATATCGTGCCCATGGCTACTTTCCCCTTTTCAGCGCCGCCACGAACCGGTCGAGCTCCTCCTCGGTGCGCCGCTCCGTCACCGCGACGAGGAACGCGTCCTCAAGACCGGCCTTGGCCACGTCCTTGGGCGGAAGGACTGCAATCCCCGCCCGGCGAAGTCGTTCCACTGCCCCGACGGGGTCCTCACAACGGACGGCGAATTCGTGGAAGAAGGGCCCGGAGAAGGCGAGCTCGTACCCGGGGAGAGCCGCGATGCGTTTGGCAAGCTCATGGGCCTTCTCCAAAGAGAGCAAGGCCACCCGCCTCAGGCCCTCCGGTCCCAAGGCCGCCAGGTACACCGTGGCCGCAAGAGCACATAAGGCGGAGTTGGTACAAATGTTGGAGGTGGCACGCTCCCGGCGGATGTGCTGCTCCCGGGTCTGGAAGGCCATCACATAACCGGCCCTCCCCTCTGCGTCCACCGTCCGGCCGGCGATCCTCCCCGGCATCCGCCTGAGGTACTCCATCCGGGTGGCGAAGAGCCCAAGGAGCGGACCGCCAAAGGCCATGGGGTTTCCTAGGACCTGGCCTTCCCCCACCACCACATCGGCCCCGAACGCCCCCGGCGGTTCCAGAACCGCAAGCGCGATAGGGTTCGCCGAGACGATCAGAAAGGCACGTCCGATCCCCTCCTTCAGTCCCGACAGGTCCTCGATGACCCCGAAGAAGTTGGGCTGCTGTACGACGAGGGCGCATAGGTCCTCCGGGATCTCCGAGAGCTGAAGCCGGCCGTCCTCGTCGTAGGGGACCGGTATAAGCTCGAGCCCCACCCCCCAGGCATAGGTCTCGAGGACCTCGCGGGCGCTTGGGTTAAGGGCCTGGGGGACGAGCACCTTCTGCCCGCCCACCGTGCGGTGGGCCATGAGCACCGCCTCGGCGAGCGCCGTGGCCCCGTCGTACATGGAGGCGTTGGCCACCTCCATCCCGGTGAGTTCGCAGACCATGGTCTGATACTCGAACATCCAGGTGAGGGTCCCTTGGGAGACCTCACCCTGATAGGGGGTGTAGGCCGTGTAAAACTCGGGCTGGGAGATCACGTAGTCCACCACTGCCGGGACGAAGTGGTCGTATATCCCGCCTCCCAAGAAGGGGATGAGCCTGTGTCCAGTGGAACGGGTAGCGAGTTCCTCAAAGTGCCGCCTCACCCAGGACTCGTCCCGGGAGGGGAGCCCCAGGGGGCGGTAGCGCCTCCTCACCTCCTCCGGGATATCAGAAAAAAGGGCCTCCACATCTGGGAGGCCCACCGCCTCAAGCATCGCCCGGATGTCCTCGGGCGTATGGGGGATGTATTCCCTCATCCCTCCCCTCCCACCAGAGCCTTGTATCCCTCAGCGTCTAGGAGCTCATCGAGCTCGGCCGGGTTCTCAGGGCGGATGACGAAGATCCACCCCTCGCCGTAAGGGTCCTTGTTCACAAGGTCCGGTGAGGACTCCAGGGTCTTGTTCACCTCCACGATCTCCCCGGATACCGGGGCGAACACCTCGCCCACGGCCTTAACCGACTCCACCGTGGCCACGAGCTCCCCCTTCTTGACAGCCCGCCCCACTTCCGGAAGCTCCACGAACACCACGTCCCCGAGTTCCTTCTGAGCATGGTCAGTAATCCCCACGCGCACCTTGCCGTCCTCTTGGCGCGCCCATTCATGATCCTTGGTGTACTTGAGATCGCTTGGAATCACTGGCTCCTCCTTTCGCCTGATTTGGATCAGAACGGAACTTCCTCCGCGTGTCGGGCGGGAGGATAGAAAGCGGCGTAGTCCTTGTGGAAGACGAGCCTCACTTTGTCCGTGGGGCCGTTTCGTTGCTTGGCGATGATGATCTCCGTCTCGGCCACCGGGCCAGTCTGACTCGGGTCCTCGTAGTAATCGGGCCGGTAGATGAAAGCGACGAGATCCGCGTCCTGCTCGATGGCGCCCGACTCCCTGAGGTCGGAAAGCTGGGGGCGCTTGGACTCCCGCCGCTCCACTGCCCGGTTGAGCTGTGAGCAAGCGATGACCGGAATGCCCAGCTCCCGGGCCAGCCCCTTAAGGGATCGGGAGATGTAGGCGATCTCCTGCTCCCGCACATCGGCGCGGATCCCCGCCTCCACGAGCTGGAGGTAGTCCACGATGATGAGGTCCACGCCGTGCTCAATGGCCATGCGGCGTGCCTTGGCCTTGATGGAAAGCACCGACGCCCCTGGGGTATCGTCCACGAGGATCTCCGCCTCGTGAATGCGCCCAGCGGCCTCGGCAATCTGCCCCCACTTGGCAGGCGGGAGGTACCCAGAGCGCAGGGAATGCAGGTTCACCTGGGCCTCGGCACACAAAAGCCGCTCCAGTACCTGCTCCTTCGTCATCTCCAGGGAGAAGATGCCCACGCATTTCTTCTGGCGGATGGCCGCGTCCCTAGCTATGGAGAGCACGAACGAGGTCTTGCCAGTGCCCGGCCTGCCCGCGATCACCGCCAGGTCCCCGGGATGGAACCCTGAGGTAAGGTCGTCGAACTGGTCGAACCCCGTGAACACCACCCCTTGGGGGCGGCGCTCGGGGTCCTTGTGCAGTGCCTCCAGGAAATCGAGGTGGTCGTAGAGGAAATCGCTAAGCCTGTGGTAATTGGGGGTGGACTGGCGCTGAGCGATCTCGAAGATCAGCTCGCCGGCCTGGTCCAGGGCCTCCTCCACATCCAGCTCTTCCCGGTAGCCAAGCTCTGCCACCCGCCCCCCAGCCTGGATGAGCCATCTCCGCAGGGCCTTGGTCTCCACAATCTCGATGTAGTGATCGAGAGCGGCCAGGGTGGTCACCCGTTTGAGGAGCTCGTGCAGGTAGGTGCGGCCGCCGATCCCTTCAAGCTTATCCCGCTCCTCGAGGAAGTTAGCCACCGTTACGGCGTCTGGAAGCTGGCCGTGGTTGAAGAGCTCAATGATGGCCCGGTAGATCTCCTGATGGGGCCTGAAGTAAAAGTGTTCGGGCCGCAGCCGGGTCACTACCCGCGGCACAGCCTCTTCGGGCTCGAGCAGGGCTGCCCCCAAAACTACCTGCTCGGCCTCTTTGTTCTTAGGAATGGGCCGGACTCCCTCATCCAGCACGTCGACCATCGGCCTTCCATCATACCCCCCAACCGAAGTTCGGCCAAGTGAGGAAGAGGCGCGTTGTGGTGTGCCATTTCGGCGGCTATACTTCCCCCGTATCGCAAGTCCCAATGGAGAAAGGGGGAGGAAATGTGGCTCTCTTGACCATGAAAGAGCTTCTTGAGTGTGGGGTCCATTTCGGGCATCGCACCCGGAAGTGGAACCCCAAGATGGCGCGCTACATTTATACGGAGCGTAAGGGCATCCACATCATAGATCTGGGGAAGACGCTNGAGCTGTTCGAACGCGCATACAACTTCGTGCGGGAACAGGCTGCCCAGGGCAAAGACATCCTGTTCGTGGGCACCAAGAAACAGGTCCAGGCCACCATCGAAGAGGAAGCCCGCCGGTGTGGGGCCCATTGGGTAAACCGCCGCTGGCTCGGGGGAACGCTGACCAACTTCGAGACCATTCGGCGGCGGGTCCTTTATATGCTGGAGCTTGAGCGCAACCTGGAGGAGGGCGCGTTCGAACGCCTGCCCTTGAAGGAGCGGATCAAGCTGGAAAAACAGCTGGCCAAGCTTCGCCGCAACCTCGACGGCCTGCGGGAGATGGAGCGCCTTCCGGGGGTGGTATACGTGGTCGACCCCACCGTGGAGGTACACGCAGTGCGTGAGGCCAACATCTTGGGGATCCCCATCGTGGCCATCTGCGACACCAACTGCGACCCGGACCTGATCGATTACCCCATCCCCGGAAACGACGACGCCATTAAGGCCACCCGGCTTATTACCTCTCGGATCGCCGACGCGGTAATCGAGGGCCGGGAAGGGCTCCAGACGACCGAAGCCCCGGCCTCAGAGCNCGCCGCCGAGGAGGAGACGCCGGAAGAGGCCCCCGAAACCCAAGAAGCTGAAGCTGTTCCCAGCATGGACGAGATCCCGCTTGATGAGGCGGAGCTAGAGGAACACTACGAAGAGATGCTGGAGGAGCTCATCGAAGAGGAAGACAAGGAGGTCTGATGGAGATCACCCTCGACATGATCAAGCGGCTCCGAGAAGAGACCGGGGTTGGCATCATGGATTGTAAGGCCGCCCTGGAAAAGGCCGGTGGCGACCTGGAGAAAGCCAAGCAGATCCTGCGCACAGAAGGGAAGGAGTTCCTGGCCCACCAGTCCCGCGAGGCCAAGGAAGGACGCATCGAGGCGTACGTCCACCACTCGGGCAAGGTAGGGGTGTTGCTCGAGGTGAACACCAACACAGACTTCGCCGCCAACTCCCAGGACTTCCGCGAGTTNGTGAAGAACCTGACCATGCAGATCGCTGCGGCTAAGCCCCGTTGGATCTCCCCGGAGGACGTGCCCGAGGAAGTNCTCGCAGAGGAACGGGAGATCCTGCGCAAGCAGGCAGAAAAGGAAGGCAAGCCCCCGCACATCGTGGAAAAGATCGTGGAGGGGCGCATCGCGAAGTTCTTTGAGGAGAACTGTCTCCTCAAGCAGCCCTACGTGCGGGATCCCTCCATCACGGTGGAGGACCTGCTCGCGGACCTGGGCGCGAAACTCGGCGAGCCGGTGGTGATCCGCCGGTTCGTGAGGTTCGAGGTGGGAGAGGAGTGACCGAAAAGCTTCGCTGGCGCCGAGCGGTCCTGAAGCTGTCAGGGGAACTGCTCGCAGGAGACGGCCCCTTGGACAAAGAGGGGCTTTCTTTTTACGCCAGGGAGATCAAGGAGGCGCGGGCAGCGGGGGCGGAGCTCGCTGTAGTGATGGGGGGAGGAAACGTGGCCCGAGGCTCAGCCCTGCCCCACATCCCCCAGACGGCGGGCCACGCCATCGGGATGCTAGCCACCCTGATCAATGGGGTAGCCCTGCGGGAGGCCCTCACCCAGGCCGAGGTGCCGGTGTTACTCCTCTCGGCGCTCCCCTGCCAGGGGATCGCGGACCCCGTGGATCCCTGGCGGGCCCGCAAGGCCCTGGACGAAGGGATGGTGGTGCTGCTCGCCGCTGGCACCGGGAACCCATTCGTGACCACGGATACGGCGGCGGTGATCCGGGCCCTGTCCCTCTCGGCGGAAGTGGTGCTCAAGGGGTCAAAGGTGGACGGGGTGTACACGGCGGACCCAGCCAAAGACCCTGCCGCCAAGCCCCTTAACCGCATCACCCCCCGGGAGTACCTGGAGAAAGAGCTCCGGGTGATGGACCTCGCGGCCGTGGCNATCGCCGGGGATCACGGCCTCCCCATCTACGTGTTCCGAGCAGACCGGCCCGGGGCACTCCTCGCCGCCCTCCGCGGCGAGGGCGGCTCCCTCATCAGCTGAGCCCTCAGTCCCCGAACACCGGGGGAACAGAGAAATAGCCGTCTTGGCGGGCGGGGGCGTTTTTGAGTGCCTCCTCCTGGGGAAGTGACTCCCGGGGCTCGTCCTCCCGCCAGGCGTTCACCCGTCCCGGCAAGGGCTCGAACGGGGGAACGCCTTCCGTGGGGAGCTCCTGGAGCTTCTGGAAGTACTCCAGGATCCTGGTGAGGTCAGCCTTCAGGGCCTCTCGCTCCTCCGGAGAGAGCTTGAGCCCGGAAAGCTCCTCGATGCGGGCCATCGTGCGATCGTCTATCACCTGTTACACCCCCAGAAGCTTGAGCGCGTCCCCAAACCTGCNCTCCACCTCCCGGCGCAGCCGCTCCGGGACGCCGGCCGCGGCCACCCGTCGGGCCTCGGCCCGGGCCCGCTCGAGGAGCGCCACATCCCGCACCAGGTTCGCGGCCTTGAGGCGCGATACGAACCCGTGCTGGGCCGTCCCGAGCAGGTCTCCGGGACCGCGAATGCGCAGGTCCGCCTCCGCAATCTTAAACCCATCGGTGAGGTCACGAAAGGCCGCGAGGCGCTTTCTCGCCTCGTCGGTCTTGGGNTCGGCGATGGCGTAGCACACCGCGGGCTGCCCTCCCCGGCCGATCCGNCCCCGCAGTTGGTGAAGCTGGGCCAAGCCGAACCTGTCCGCGTGTTCGATCACCAGGAAGGAAGCGTCCGGAACGTCGAGCCCCACCTCCACCACCGTAGTGGCCACAAGCAACCTCACCTCGCCCTTGCGGAACGCGGTCATGACCTCCCGCTTCTCCTCCGGGGACATGCGCCCGTGCAGAAGCCCCACTCCCACGTCGGGGAANCGACGGGCAAGCTCTTCGTAGGCTTCCGTGGCCGCNCGCAAGTCCAGCTCCTCGGACTCCTCCACCAGCGGGAAGATCACGTATCCCTTTTCCCCTCGCGCCAGGAGTTCCTCCACCTCCCGGTACACCTCGTCCCGCCGGGACTCGGACACCCACACCGTGCGCACCTTTTCCCTGGGAACCGGCATCTCCTCGAGCACCGACACGGCGAACTCCCCGTACAGAGTGAGGACCACAGTGCGGGGAATGGGGGTGGCCGACATGACAAGGATGTTGGTGCCCTCGCCCTTCCGCTCCAAGGCGGCCCGCTGCACCACCCCAAACCGGTGTTGCTCGTCCACTACAGCCAGGCCGAGGTCCTTGAAGGCCACGTCCTCCTGGATCAGGGCGTGGGTACCCACTACCAGGTCCACTTCGCCTGCGGCGATGTCGGAAAGGAGCCGGGCCCGCTCCTTGGGGGTGATCCCTCCCACCAGGAGGGCCACCCGGATGGGAAGGTCCTTGAGGAGCTCCTGGAGCACAAGGTAGTGCTGTTCCGCCAGGATCTCGGTGGGAGCCATGACCGCAGCTTGGGCCCCGGCGGAGATGGCCATCACACAGGCTCCGGCCGCCACCACCGTCTTCCCGGAGCCCACGTCCCCTTGAAGGAGCCTGAGCATGGGCTGGGGGGCACGGAGGTCCTCCTCGATCGCGGCCAGGGCGCGCTTCTGCGACGGGGTCAGAGAGAATGGCAGCCCGGAGAGGAACCTTTCCAGGAGCTCGGGGTCCGGGGCCAGGGCCCGTCCGGCTCGCTCATCCTTTCGCTGCAGGGCAAGCCCAAGCTGCAGGAGGAAAAGCTCTTCGAACGCGAGCGCCTTCCTGGCCTGCTCGAAATCGGCCGGGCCCTCCGGGAAGTGGATCCGCCTGACAGCCTCCCTGCGGGAGGGGAGACCAAGGCGCNGCCTTACGTCTTCNGGGATCACCTCCGGGATCACCCGCGCGTAGCGGCGCAGGTTGCGGCAGATGAGCCACCTGAGGCTGGCCTGGGTGAGCCCCTCCGTGGAGGGGTAGATGGGCACCCAGCGGCCAGTGTGGAAGTCGGCACCGGCCGGCTCCCACACCGGGTTCTCCATCTGGAGCTCCCCGAAGCGACGCTGGACCTTGCCGAAGAACGAGTACTTCTCCCCCTGGCGGATCTCCTCCCACAGCCAGGGCTGATTGAACCAAATGGCAAACAGGATCCCAGTCCCGTCGTCTACCGCGACCTTGATCAGCTCTAGGTGCGGGCGCACCCGCATCCGGGACTTGGCCCGCACTTCGCCCACCACCGTAACGGAATCTCCATCCCCAAGCTCCCGGATCGCCTTGCGTTGAGATCGGTCCTCGAGCCGGCGGGGAAAGAAGGTGAGTAGGTCCTCGATGGTCTCTATGCCGAGCTTCCTGAGGAGGGCCGCCCGCTTTTCCCCCACCCCCACTGCCTTCTCCACCGGCTGCTTCAGGTCCTCGGCCGTCGCCCTCCCCCCGTGCTCGAGCTCGGCGAGGAGTTCCTCCAACCGCCCCAGGGCCTTGGCACGCCGGGCAGGGGTCATATCAGCGTAACCGGCGACGAGGCTTGCCCCCTCGGGGAGCTGACGCCGCACGAACGCCTCCAGCCCTCCCAGTGCGGCGCGGTCCTTGAACCCTCGGGAACGTTCGAGGTCGATGACCTTGCGCACGAGCTCGATTCGATCGGACAGCTCCTCCTTCGTTGTCGCCATATTCGAATCCATCTATAATAAACGCTCCCTCGCGGGAGCCAAAGGAGGAACCTTGATCCGCACGTACCCCGATCCCATTTTGCGCCGCCGGGCCCGTGAAGTAGCGCCCGGGAGCGAAGAGGCGAAGGCCACGGCACAGCTCCTCAGGCAGGCCTTCGCCGAGGTAGAGGGGTTGGGCCTTGCCGCCAACCAGGTCGGGAAGCTCACGCGAGTCATCCTCGTCCGCCTGGGAGACGAGGAGCGGATCCTCCTCAACCCCGAGATCACGTGGCGGTCTGAAGAGCTGGAGGTGGACATAGAGGGCTGCCTTTCCCTCCCCGGGGTGGAGGCGGAAGTGGCCCGACCAAGAGAGGTGGGGGTCAGCGCCCTTGACGAGGAGGGAGGCGCAGTAGAGCTGAAGCTTGAGGGGCTGGAAGCGAGGCTCCTCCTCCATGAGATCGACCACCTGGACGGGGTGCTGTACGTGGACCACCTCTCGGCGGAGGAGCGGCGGCGGGTACTCCGCGAGTATCAGAGGCTGAAGTTGGAGGCCGTCCCCGAGACCAAGGAGCGTGCGTCTTCACGCCTGTGAAAAAATTGCGAATCGCGTTCGCCGGCAGCAGCTCGTTCGCGGTGCCGGCGCTCACCGCCTTGGCCGCCACCGGCCAGGTGGTGTTGGTCGTAACCCAGCCCGACCGGCCTGCGGGCCGGGGCCTCAAGCCCAAGGCCCCACCGGTCAAGGAAGCGGCGTTGGCACTGGGCCTGCCCCTCATCCAGCCGGCTTCCATAAACGCCCCTGAGACCCTGGAGACGCTCAAGGAACTTTCCCTGGATCTCTTGGCGGTGGCAGCGTACGGCCAGCTCCTCAAGAAACCGGTGCTCTCCCTCCCCAAGCTGGGGTGCGTGAACATCCACGCCTCCCTCCTCCCCAAGTACCGGGGGGCAGCCCCGATCGCCTGGGCCATCCTCAACGGAGAGCGGGTCACCGGAGTTACCACCTTCCTCATGGACGAGGGGATGGACACTGGCCCCATCCTGCTCCAACGGGAGGTGGAGATAGGGCCGGACGAAACCAGGGGCGAACTCGAGGCCCGCCTAGCGAAGCTTGGAGCGGAGCTCCTCCTCGAGACGGTGGAGGGCTTGGCGACGGGGACCATAAAACCCCGCCCTCAACCCCGGGAGGGGACCCTGGCCCCTCGGCTCCACAAGGAGGACGGNCGGATCGACTGGTCTTGGCCGGCGGAGCGGGTGCACAACTGGGTACGGGGCATGAACCCGTGGCCNTCCGCGTTCACAAGCTTCCGGGGGCGGCTCCTCAAGATCCACCGCAGCCACCTCTCGGACTTCCCTCACCCAGGGCTTCCCCCGGGGACCGTCCTCCCCTTGCGGGATGCGCTGTTCGTGGCTTGTGGCGACGGGGTGGTGGAACTCCTCGAGGTCCAGCCCGAGGGGAAGCGCCGCATGTCCGGGGTGGACTTCATCAACGGGTACCAACCGCTGGGAGAGCGGCTGATCTAGTGACTCCCGAACGAAAACCGAGGGGCGAACGTGCCCCCCTCGGCCTCATCACATTAGGGAATCACGTTGAGGCTACAGGCAGCCGTGAGCACCTGGCCTCCGCTGGTAACCACCTGCACCACCAGAGTGCTCCGGCCGGTGGTCGGGTTTATGGACACGTCGGTGAGCGTCACTGGCATCCCAGGCGCGATAGGGCGGCCGGACAAAACTCGGGTCACGCGGCCATCCCGGGTGACATTGTACAGGTTCACCGTCCCGGTGACGCCGCTTTGTATCACAGTCGCGGCCGTATCGCCGTAGTGGTACGTCCCGTCGCAGCCGCGGTCGAGCGATATGGAGACCAGGCTCGGACTGACCCCGCCGACGGCGAATGTACAAGCGGTGGACACGTAAACCCCGGAGACAGTGCGGGCCACCGCCACCAGCGTCTCCAGCCCGGCAGGGCCCTCCACCGTGGCCGTTATCGTGCGAGTGCCCCCTCCGGACAGCGTTCCTAGCGCTATCTGCTTGATGTCGCCGCTTGTCTCGAAATCGATTAGGGTGACCGAGGCCGCGTCGCTCACGCTCACGGTGATGGCTATGGAATCGCCGGGGAAGTAGTCCGCCCCACAGCCCCGGTCTACGGTCAGGGACACTATGGGAAGCCCGGTCGGCGGCTCGCCCAAGGCCGGCCCCAGGCTGAGCCGCCCGATGAAGCCCTGTCGCTCCGAGATGAACCACACGTCGCCAAACGCGTCGATGGCGATATCCAGGGGATGTACCTCGGGAGCCAGTTGGTACTCTGTTATCGTATTGGTCCAGGGCTCGAGACGTCCGATGCGGTCTCCGTTGCGCTCCGTAAACCAAATGGAGCCGTCCGGGGCGAGCACCAAGTCGTAGGGCTGGGACCCGCCCGCTAGCTTCCACTCCACCACGTCGCCGGTCGCGGGATCGAGCACGCCGATCTTGTCCTTCCACCCCTCGGTGAACCACACGTTGCCCACAGGGTCGACAGCCACATCGACCGACACGCTCCCGCTTGGGAGGTCGTGAAAGTAGGCGACGTTGCTGTCGGGCAAGAACCGGATGAGGCTCCGCGTCTCGGTGGAGATCCAGATGGACCCGTCGGGGGCCACCGCCAGCTGCCGCGGGCGCCCNGGGCCGACTGCCAGGTTNCACTCGGTGAACGGCCCCGAGGTCTGCGCGAGCGGGGCGGCGATGGCCGGCGGCAGGGCCGGGTTGCCCGGCGCAAACTGTGGCGTGACCGTGCTGCTCGTCGGCGTAAGGGTGGTGGTCTCCGGAGGGACGACGGATTGGCTTGGCGGCACCACCTGGAGCACGTCGAAGGCAAGCCCCCCGACGGTGGCCCGACCCAGCTTATCCGCGTCCCGTTCGGCAAACCAGACCTGGAGCGTNCCGTCGCCCGTGAGCGCGATCCCCTCCGGCCNGCTGCCAGGGGTGGGGATCACCTCGGATGTGTAATAGCTGTGGCTCGGGATGAGGCGGGCGATCGCGTTCCCACCGGTCTCCGTGAAATACACGGCCCCTGAAGGGGCGAGGGCGAGCTGATTGGGGCCGGTGCCCACCGGCCACTCCGTGATGGTTCCCGAGCCCGGATCGAGCCTCCCAAGCCTATCGGTCGCGTACTCGGAAAAGTAGACCTCACCTCCCGGGCCCAGGACCAGNCCCGCCAGCATGGGGTGCGGCGTGGGCACTGTCCAGGTGGTAAGCGTAGCAAGGGCCCCTTGGGCGCAGGCAATCCCGCTCCCGAGGAACATCACCGCCACGATGCTTCCCAACCAGACCCTCCTCCCCATCCTCCCCTCCTTCGTATGTGCAAGCTAGCCTCACCTTAGTCCGAACTAGTAAGCCCGCCAAGTTGGGATCTCTCCCCACAGGATGATCGTCTCNGCGCTTCCTACATTAGTTCAAGGGGCCGAGGGGGATGGCCCAGGGCCGCAAGGGCCCCATCCCTGAGCAGTGATCCTCACCCAGCCACAAAGAACGCCTGAACCCCCTNTTCCATGGGCCGGCTGTTTTGCCCTGATCGGGGCATAGGTGCTACCCTGGCCCAGACAAATCGCTACAGGGAGGTGAATCATGAAGAAGTCATGGGTTCTCGCCGCTGTACCTGGGGTCCTGATGCTGGCCGCCGGGGTACTGGTACTNGTTTTGCTGCTGGTGAAGCTGCTTTGGGCGTGGACCGTCCCGGACCTATTCCCTGGGGCGGTGGAGAAGGGCTTTGTGGCAAGCTCCATCTCCTGGCTCACCGCACTCAAGGTAGCCATTTTCGTCGCCGTGCTGAGCGGGTTCGCCAGCCTGAGGACATCTCACAGCCGGGAAAAGTAAGCTCCAACGCTGCTGGAGGCGACCACCCCTCCCTCAAACGTGCCTTTCCCTGCCCCTTTTCTCCTCGTACATGCGGGCATCGGCGGTCCTCAAGAGCTCGGCGATCGAGGGGGCGGTTATCGGGTCCCACGTAGCCCAGCCGAGGTCGATCCCCAGAGGGAGCTCGGGTAGGTTCGCGCTCGCCCATTCAGTGATCGCCTTCTTCAGCCGCCGGGCAAGCGTCTCCACCTGTGACCCTGTCTCCGGCAGGACGAGGAGAAACTCATCGCCCCCGTAGCGGATAACCCAGTCGCTCTGGCGCACCTGGGCCTGGATGACTTGGGCCACCTCGCGCAGGACCCGGTCGCCTTCTTGATGGCCGAGGCGATCGTTCACCCGCTTGAAACCCGCAAGATCTGCCATCACGATGGTGAACGGGCGTTTGTAGCGCTGGGAGCGCCGCAGTTCCGTCTGGATGGCCTCGTCGAAGTAATGNCGGTTCAACAGGCCCGTGAGGGGATCGCGGATGGCCCTTTCCTTGAGAAGCTCCTCCGTCTGCACCCGGTCGCTGATGTCAAACAGCTGCAAGGCGAGCGCGGGGCGGCCGCGAAGGACCATGTCGTGGATCCGGACCTTGAGCCAAATCGTGCCACCATCCCTCCGGATCGCCCGGACCTCCAAATCCCCCGAGCCCGGATGCCCATCCCCGTAGAACAGGGCGCGCTCCTCGGGGTGGATGAACTGCCACCACGGAGTCATGGCCAGGATCTCGTCCCGGGAATACCCAAGGAGCTCCACCGCGCGATCGTTGGCGTAGCGGAAATGGCCGTCTTGGACGATCAGCACCCCTGAGATCGCGTTCTCTGCCAGGAATTGGAAGAACTGGTAACGCTCTTTCACAAGCTCCAAGACGCGCGCCTCCTCCAGGGCGATGGCGGTGATGGCGGCCAGGGCCTCCAGCCCCCGCACGCTTCCGCGGGTCGGCCGGGCGCCGTCATAGGGATCGTCGACGGAGAGCTGGCCGATGATCCGTCCCTTCACGCGCAATGGCACTAGCAGAAGGTCGTCCGCCCGCCAGCCATCCGGGCGCACGAACCGCCTGCGGCTGCGGATCAGGGGGTAAACCGTGGGGGGGATCTTGTTCTCCGGGATGTAGTAGGAGTCGCCCAGACGGAACGCGGGGTGGAACTTGGCCCCGCGGACGATCCCCCCTTGCGAGATGAACANGCGCACCTTCATTTCGTCCTCTGGAACAAGTCCACGGGCGGCGTACGTAAGAACGCGGGTCTCAGAGCGCTCTGACGGTTGGAGGGGCGACGTATAAAGGGTGGCCAGAGCCCGCTGGTACGGCGTCTCCTCGACCACCCCCTCCACCAACTCCTCGAGGATCTCTCGAACCCGCTCTGGCCCCCGCATTTCGGGTGTGAAAGAGCCGTTTAGCTTGCTGCCCAATTGACCGCCCTTGCCCTACGAAGATGTGCCGCATCACCATAGCACGCAACGGGTGAACCGGTCAAGAAGCCCCCC
>MTNI01000030.1 GCA_002011415.1 Candidatus Acetothermia bacterium JdFR-47 | reverse complement strand
TTTTTCAGGGACGGAACATCTTGGACAATGGAGTAGATGTGGCGGAGCTCAGGCAGCGCGTCGGGATGGTGTTCCAAAAGCCAAACCCCTTCCCCAAGTCCATCTACGACAACGTGGCCTACGGACCCCGGATCCACGGGGTGCACAGGCGGGCGATCCTGAACGACATCGTGGAGAGGGCCCTGCGACGTGCGTCCCTATGGGAAGAGGTCAAAAACAGGCTTCGAAAAAGCGCCCTATCCCTTTCCGAAGGCCAACAGCAACGTCTGTGCATCGCCCGGGACCTGGCGGTGGAACCGGAGGTCTTGCTCATGGACGAGCCCTGCTCCTCCCTGGACCCCAAGGCCACCGCGCGGATCGAGGAGTTGATCCGGGAGCTGGCCTCGGACCTCACCGTCGTCGTCCCCATAACCTTCAACAAGCTGCCCGCGTGAGCCACTACAGTGCCGTTTTACTCACCGGGGAAGTTAGCGAAGTTCGGAGCCACCGGGGAAATCTTCGCCAATTCCCGTGATCTGCGGGTGCGAGACTACCTCGCGGGCCGATTTGGCTGACCGAAGGTCAAGGGGACGGAGGCGTCCAGGGCGATCTCGGCGATGTTGAACCCGTACTCCCGAACCCGGAGGAGGCTGTCCATAACGATGCTTATGGCGTGAGCATTCTCCGGCTGATCCGCAGCCGAGATCTGGGCGAGCTCCAGGAGCCTGTCCCGAGGCTCCTTCTCCGCCAGCACCCGGTTAGCGAGCTCCGTGTCCCGCCGCTCGAACGCACGCACGGCCTGGAGGAGCACCTCCCGGGAGTGTCCGGCGAGCTCCTGGGTGCGCTCGGCGATGGTGGGAAGAAGCGGAGACCTAGGCCCAAGGCGGCTTGGGAGATCTTGACCGCGTGATCGGCAACCCGCTCGAGCTGATCGGCGACCGTGTGGTAGTGGAGGAACTGAAAGCGCGAAAGACCNACTTCCTCCTCCACAAGGAGGTCCCGCAGGAGCAGGGAGAACTGACGGGCCACCAGCAAAACCAACCTGTCCACATCCCCATCCCGCTCGATCACGTCCCGGGCGAGCTCTTCGTCCCGGGAGAGAAATGCGCCCGTGGCGTCGTCCAGCATGGCGACCGTGATGTCGAAGATGCGGTGGATCGACTGGTGGGCGGGGAAATCCTGCAGGTTCACGACGGAGTGGAGCACCACCGTCCCATGGGTCTCCTCCAGGATCTCCACCCCCACCAGCGACTGGGCGATCTCCCGGACCTGACGCCTTTGCTCCGGTCTGATCCTGTCCCCCACCACCTCGATCACGTCGTATCCGGCGATGTAGCGGGCGATGATGTCCCGCTCCAGGTGCACCTTGTCCCGGCCATCCATGGGGATGGAGCAGCGGTTGCGCCCCCGCACCCCCTCGGGAACGATCAGCAGGGTCCCCGCCTCGTTGGGCACCAGGGTGACGGTGTCCCCATGACCCACTCCCGCCGCCTCCGCCCATCCCTTGGGCAAGGTCACGAAATACGTCCCGCCCCCTGTGACCTGAACCCTGCGTTTGTACATCGTCCCTCCCTACATACTTTTGCTCATTCTATAGCACATGAGGGAAGGCACCAACCAAAAGGGCCTCAGAGGCGCTGCAGGAAGGAAAGACTGCTTTTCAGGCCTGCGTGGGTCTTGGCCTCGATCACGAGGAGGGAAGCCTGGGAAAGCAAGGGCCATGCCTTGGCAACGTCCACAACCCCCTCCCCAAGGGCCAGGTGCTCGTCGAGGCGGCCACGGTTATCGTGAAGGTGCACGGTGTGGATCAAGGGCATGAGCTCAGGCAAGAGCTCCAGCGCCCCTTCACCATAGGCGGTCCAGGCGTGGCCGAGGTCCAGCGTCCCCGCAAGACCGAGCTCAGAGAGCACCTCCCGCATGCGGGCCAGGTCCCAGAGATAGGCCCCGGGAAGCTGGGGGTCGTTCTCGAGACACAAGACCACCCCCAGGGCCTGGGCCCGCCCGTTAAGGCGGCGGATTGCCTCCAGGGCCTCCTCCCAAGGGGGCTCGTGAGGAGCGCCCATTAAAGGGCGGTAGCCTAGGTGAAAGGTGACGGAGCCCGCCCCGATTTCGGCAGCGAGCTCCAAGGCCGC
Source organism: Candidatus Acetothermia bacterium JdFR-47 (assembly GCA_002011415.1). GTDB lineage: Bacteria > Bipolaricaulota > Bipolaricaulia > Bipolaricaulales > Bipolaricaulaceae > JdFR-47. The sequence continues at coordinate 25,392 of MTNI01000030.1, read as the reverse complement.
CGCGATTTCACCCTCCGCCAGGGCGCGGACCTCTGGATGGGGCGACATGAGGTTCACGTCCGCCACCGGGGCATGGAGGGAGAGCACGAGGGCGTCCTTCTCCGCCAGCTCCTGCACCGCCTCCCGCTCCTNCCTCGACCAACCCCCGGGATGCCAAGGCGGTTCGCACAGGAACTCCACTCCGGAAAAGCCCATGACGCCTGCTTCCTCCAGTGCTTTCCGGGGAGGATGGGGATGGAAGGCGAGGCTGGAGGCAAGGACGACCATCTATCGCCTCTTGGCGAACTTCTCCTCCAGGGCGCGCTCCACACAGCGGGGCACGAACTTGGAGACGTCGCCCCCGTAGCGCTTCACTTCCTTCACGATGGAGGAGGAGAGGAAGGAATACTGGCCCGCGGTCATGAAGAACACCGTCTCGATGTCGGAATCGAGGTCTCGGTTCGTGAGGGCCATTTGGAACTCGTAATCGAAGTCCGAGGTTGCTCTCAGGCCCCGCACGATCGCCACCACCCCCAGGGACTTGGCACACTCGATGAGGAGTCCCGAGTAGGTGATCACCGGCACGTCCTCGATCCCCACCTCCCGCAGGGCCTCCTCCACTAGACGCCGACGATCCTCCGCAGAGAAAAGTGGCGCCTTGCGAGGGTTTTCCACCACGGCGATGGTGAGATGGTCGAACACCTTCCGGGCCCGCTGGACGATGTCCAGGTGCCCGTAGGTGATGGGGTCAAAGCTCCCAGGGTAAAGGGCAGCGCGCACTAGCTCACCTCCACATGGGCCTTGCCCAGACGCTCAAGGCGGGCCGCCGACGGCCCCACTAGGGCCAGCGCTGCGGTCTCCGGCCTGAGGAACTTGGCAGCAAGCTCCCGCACTTCCTCCGGGGTCACGGCCATAAGCCGCCGCTCTACCTCGGGGATGGGCACGATCTCAAGGCCCAGGGCCGCGTTCGTCCCGAGGCGAAACATCCTGCCCCCGGGATCTTCAAGCCCGAGCAGGAACCCGCCCCGCAGCCGCTCCACCGCCCGGGCAAGCTCCTCTGGGGAAGGCGGGGTCTGGGTCATGGCCTTGATCTCCTGCCAAACGATCTCGAGCACCTCGGGAAGGCGCTTTTCCTCGGTGGCCGCGTAGATCATGAGGGCGCCGGCATCGGTGTAGTAAGCGGTATTCGCAAACACCGTGTACACAAGGCCCCGCTCCTCCCGCACCCGCTGGAAGAGCCGCGAGCTTACCCCGCCACCGAGCAGAGTGGAGAGAACTTCGAGCCCGTACCGTTCCGGAGCCCCAGCCTGGACCGTGGGAAAGCCCAACATGAGGTGTACCTGCTGGATCTCCCGCTCCGTCAGCGCCAGCCCCGCCTGGGGGAAGGGCCGGCTCCGCTCAGGTAGTGCCCCGTCTACCTCGGCAGGCCAAAACCGCTCCGCACAGGTGATGAGCTCCTCAGGCCGAAGCCTACCGCTCGCCACCAACACGGTACAGGCGGGGCGGTAGTGACAGCGGAAGAACTCCCACAAATCCTCTGCTTTAAGGCTCGCCACCGCCTCGGCCGTCCCCAGGATGGGTCGCCCCAAGGGATGCCCCTCCCCCCAGAGTCGCTGGGAGAGGAGCCGCAAGACCACGTCCTCAGGGTTGTCCTCCGCCCCCCGGATCTCCTCCAGCACCACCGCCCGCTCCCGCTCTAGGTCCTCCGGGGAGAGCTTGGGCTCGGTGAGCATCTCCCCCAGCACCCCCAGGGCGGTGTCGAGGCCCTCCGTGAGCACGGTGGTGTAGTAGAAAGTGCTCTCCTTCCCGGTGGCACCGTTGAGGTTGCCTCCCAGGGAATCTATGGCCTGGGCGATCTCAAGGGCACTGCGTCGGGCAGTGCCCTTGAAGACCATGTGCTCGAGGAAGTGCGCGAGCCCTCCCTTCCCCGGGGGGTCATCCCGGCTCCCGGCCCGCACCCACACCCCTACGGCCACGGAGCGCACCCGCTCCATGGGCTCCACGAGCACATACAGTCCGGAGGGCAGGCGGTGGGCGTAAAGGCCCGGGTAGAGCTCCTTCATGTATCGGCGCCCTCGATCCGGACCGGCCCTTTGGGGACCACGCGTTTGAGCTTGTAGCGACCCTGCTCGTCGATCTCCACGATCTCGACGAGCATCTTGTCGCCCTTCTTGGCGATCTTACGGGGGTCGGCCTTCTCCCCCAGGCGCGTCTTGTGCACCAGTCCCCGCACGCCCGGGGCGATCTCGACGAACACCCCGTAGTCCACCACGTTGGTCACCTTGCCGGGCAGAATGTCACCCACTTTGAGGGTAGGCTTCTCTCGCACCAACTTGAGCCGGGGCCGGCCGGAGTCGTCGGTTCCGATCACCTCCACGGTGACTTCGTCCCCAACCTTGACGATGTCCTCCACCTTCTCCACGTAGCCGTCGGCGAGGTTGGAGATGTGGATGAGGCCGTCAACACCGGGTTTGAGCTCGACGAAGGCCCCGAAGGGCACGATCCTGACCACTTTGCAGCGCAGGACCTGCCCCACCTCGAGCTCCTCGGTGAGCTCCTCCACCATCTTGCGGGCGCGGGCCACGGCCTCGGCCGAATCGCCGGCGATCTTGATCAGACCGTCGTCCTCGATGTCGATCTGAGTTTCGGTCTCCTCTTGGATCTTGCGGATGGTGCGACCACCAGGGCCAATGACGAGGCCGATCTTCTCCGGGTTGATACGGATGACGTCGAGGGTGGGGGCATACGGGGAAAGGTGCGGTCGCGGTGCGGGCAGGGCCTCCTCCATGAGCTCGAGGATCTTCATGCGGGCCTCTCGGGCCTGGGACAACGCCTCCCGCATAAGATCAGCAGAGATGCCCCCCATCTTGACGTCGAGTTGGAAGGCAGTGACCCCCTCCCTCGTCCCGGCGACCTTGAAGTCCATGTCCCCGAAGTGGTCCTCCAAGCCCAGGATGTCGGTGAGGATGACCTGTCGGCCGTTCTCACCCGTCACCAGACCCATGGCCACTCCAGCCACNGGGCGCTTGATGGGGACGCCGGCNTCCATCATCGCCAGGCACCCCGAGCACACGGAGGCCATGGATGAAGAGCCGTTGGACTCCAGGATCTCGGACACCACCCGGATGATGTAGGGGAACTCCTCCTCCGGCGGGACCACCGCCTGCAGAGCTCCCTCTGCCAGGTGCCCATGGCCAATCTCCCGCCGGGAGGGCGGCCCCATACGGCCCGCCTCGCCCACGGAGAAGGGTGGGAAGTTGTAGTGCAGCATGAACCGCTTCAGCCCCTCCTCCATCATGAGGTCGATGATCTGGGCGTCACGGCGGGTAGCGCCCAGGGTACAGGTGCCCAGGGACTGGGTCTCGCCCCGGGTGAACAGAGCCGACCCGTGCACCCGAGGCAGGATCCCTACTTGGATNGAGATGGGCCTTAGCTCGTCCGGACGGCGCCCGTCCATGCGCTCGCCCAGCTCCAGGATCGACCAGCGGGCGAACTCGCGGTACACGTCGTCGAAGACGGCCTTGGCCAGGGTCTCGATCCGCTCCTTGTCCTCCTCCGGCCACCGCTCGGCCACTGCCTGGGCGGCCTCCTCGGCCATGGCCTCGGCCAGGCGCTCGCGGGCCTTCTTATTGGGCGCTGCCTTGAGCTCCGGGAGGCGATCCCAGACCAGCTCCTTGACCTGTTCGTAGACCTTCTGTTCCTCCTCTGAGGGAGCCTCGGGCACCCGCTTCTCCACCTGATGACGAGCGGCAAACCGCTCCTGAAGCTCGATGAGCTCCCGGATCACCTCGTGGGCGGCCCCGATGGCCTCGATGACCTTCTCCTCGGGGACCTCCCGCATATGTCCCTCCACCATGGTGACGGTGGATTTCGTTCCGGCCACGGTGATGTCCATCTCGCCCTCGGCGAGCACTTCGTCGGGCGGGTTCACCACCACCTCGCCGTCTCGCATCCCCACTTTGACCCCGGCGATGGGGCCTTGGAAGGGAGCGGGCGAGATGAGCAGGGCCGCCGAAGCCCCCACCATGGCCGCGATCCCGGGCGGGCAGTCCTTCTCCGCCGACAGGACCGTGGCCACGATGTGCACCTCTTCCTTGTATCCCTTCGGGAAAAGCGGCCGGATGGGCCGGTCGATCAAGCGAGCGGAAAGGATGGCGGCGTCCGAGGGCTTGCCCTCGCGCTTGAAGAAGCCGCCCGGGATCTTCCCTCCCGCGTAGAACTTCTCCTCAAAATCCACCCGCAAGGGGAAGTATCCGATGTCCTGCTCCAGCGGGCGAACGACGACCGTGGCCAGGACCTTAGTGTCCCCCCACGTCACGAGCACAGCGCCATCGGCTTGCCTTGCCATGGCGCCGCTTTCAAGCTTGAACTTTTTACCAGTTACTTCAGCTTCTTCTACCACGTGCATTCCTTACACACCTCTGATGCCCAGTTCTTGAATGAGCCGGGCGTATCGGCGCGGGTCCTCTTGCTTGAGATACCGGAGAAGCCTCCGCCTTTGGCCCACCATAAGATAAAGCCCCCGCCGGGAGTGAAAGTCCTTCTTGTGCTCCTTCAGGTGCTCGGTGAGCCGGGAGATGCGCTCCGTGAGGAGCGCGATCTGAACCTCGGGAGAACCCGTGTCGCCTGGATGGCGAGCGAACTTCTCGATGATCCGCTGTTTCTCTTCCTGTGTAAGCGCCATCTGCCACCTCCAATCGCCCGTCCCCGAGCGGGCGCTCGCCCGGGAAGGGTTCTAGCGGAACCGACGGGCCCGCTTCCGACACTCGGCGATGACCTTCTCTTCATCCAGGGTGAAAAGCTCCCCATCGAGGAAGAGAGGCCTCCCGTCCACGAAGACGCCCACAACATCCGCCCCGTGGGCGGCATAGACGAGGTCCCCTAGCGGGTTGTGACCGGGGCACATGTGCACCCTATCCAGGGCAACCAGCACCCCATCTGCCCGTCGTCCTTCCTCAATTGTACCCAACTCCCTCCCCTGGCCAAGGGCCTGGGCACCCCGGCAGGTGGCAAGCGCCAGGGCCTCCGAGGCCGGCAAGGCCTCTGGATCCCAGGTCTTGAGCTTGGCGAGGAGGGCCGCGAGCCGCATCTCCTCCACCATATCCAGATCCCCGGCCGACCCAGCTCCGTCCGTCCCCAACGCTACGTTCACCCCGGAGGCGAGCATCTCCGTCACCGGGGCGATGCCGCAGGCGAGTTTGGCGTTGGAGGTGGGGCAGTGGACTGCACTGGCGGCGTGGGCGGCCAGGATCTCCATGTCCTTCTCCGTGAGATGCACGCAGTGGGCGGCGATCACCGGGACGGAGAACACGCCCAACTCCTCCAGCCATTGGGCCGGGGAGCGACCATGCTGGGCCCGAAACCGCTCTACCTCCTCTTTCGTCTCGGCAAGGTGCGTGTGGATTGGGACCTTGAGCTCCCGCGCGAGCTTCACCGCCTCCCGCCAAACCTCCGGACCACAGGTGTAGGGGGCATGGGGGGAAAGGGCCGCCCGGATGCGCCCGTCGGCCTTGCCGTCCCAAGCCCGGGCGAAGGCCTCCGCCTTCTTGAGCTCCGGCTCAATGCGATCCTCCGTGGGGGCGATGATCCCGTAGGAGAGCAGGGCCCTGAGGCCGGCCTCCTCCACCGCCTGGGCCACCTCCTCCATGAAAAAGTACATGTCGATGAAGGCCGTGGTGCCCGAGCGGATCATCTCGGCCAGGCCCAGAAGCGAGAACCAATACACGTCCTCGGCGGTGAGCTTCCGCTCGGCGGGCCAGATCTTCTCCTCGAGCCACCGCATCAAGGGGAGGTCGTCGGCCAGGCCCCGGAACAGGGTCATGGCAAGATGTGTATGGGCGTTCACGAACCCGGGCACGAGCAGCCGGCCCTCTCCTTCGATCACCCGGTCGAAGTCCCCGCTCGCCCCGCCCCCTTCCACCACGGCGGCGTACCGCCGCCCCTCTATGACCACGTCCGCCTTGGGGATGACCCCCTCTTCCGGCCTGCGAATAACTGAAACCCCACGGATTACGATGCGCATACAGGCAGTATAAACCTACCCTCCTCCCTTCGGCCAATCGCGCTATCATGGAGCGTGGCCGAAGGCAGATGGGCCGAGGACATCGCGTGCCAGTACCTCCGCGCCAAGGGCTACCTGATCGTGGCCAGGAACTGGCGCTGGCGGGGAGGGGAAGTGGACATCGTGGCCAAGGACGGGGAGACCCTGGTGTTCGTAGAGGTCAAAGGGCGCCGCGGGAGGGCATTCGGCGCCCCCGAGGAAGCCGTGGATCACCGCAAGCGCTGGCACCTGTGGCGCAGCGCCCTCGCCTTCCTGGGACCACNGGCAGGTGAAGTGCCGGTCCGGTTCGACGTGGTGGCGGTGGGGCCGGACGGGGTCCGGCACATCCAAGAAGCCTTCGGAAAAGAGGATGTTCGCCAAGGTAGTTAGCGGCACCCCTTACGGAGTGGAAGCGCGTTTGGTGGAGGTTCAATGCGATGTAGGGCCGGGCCTGCCCGGCTTCGCCATCGTGGGCCTGCCGGAGAAAGAGGTGACCGAGGCCCGGGAGCGGGTGCGGTCGGCCATCCGCAACGTGGGACTCCCCTTCCCGGGCCTGCGCATCACGGCCAATTTGGCCCCAGCGGACCTCAAGAAGGAGGGGGCAGGGCTCGATCTCGCCCTGGCCGTGGCCCTNCTCCTCGCCACCGAGGAGATCCCGGAGGAAAGGGCACAGGGGCTCGTGTTCTTCGGGGAGCTGGCCCTGGACGGGGAACTCCGACCGGTGCGGGGGACATTGGCGGTGGCCCTGGCCGCAGGGGAGGCAGGCCTCTCCGGGATGGTGGTGCCCGAGCCTTCCGCTCCGGAGGCTGCCCTGGTGGAAGGGCTCTCCGTCTACCCGGTGCGGGACCTCTCCCAGGCGGTCGCGTTCCTGCGAGGAGAACGCGACATCCCCCCGGCGCAAAAAGCAATTCCAGAAGAGGAACCGCCCTGCTGGCTTGACATGCGGCTCGTGCGGGGCCAGGAGCACGCCCGTCGGGCCCTGGAAATCGCGGCCGCCGGCGGCCACAACATGCTCATGGTGGGGCCCCCGGGGGCGGGGAAGTCGCTCTTGGCCCGCTGCCTCCCCGGGATCCTCCCGCCCCTTTCCTTCGAGGAATCCCTGGAAGTGACCCGGATTTACTCAGTGGCCGGCCTCCTTCCCCCGGGGAGATCCCTCATGCGCTTTCGCCCCTTCCGGGCACCGCATCACACCGTCTCCTACGCCGGGATGGTGGGAGGGGGCCACGGGGTCCCCACCCCGGGGGAGATCACCCTCGCTCACCACGGGGTGCTGTTCCTGGACGAACTCCCCGAGTTCGATCGCAAGGTCCTNGANGCGCTGCGCCAGCCCCTTGAGGACCGCAGGATCTCGGTGGTCCGGGCGGGAATAGCGGTGACCTTCCCCGCCTCCTTCACCCTGGTGGGGGCGATGAACCCTTGTCCCTGTGGACATCTGGGGGATCCGCTGCGTCCCTGCCGCTGTCGCCCCCACGAGATCACAAGCTACCGAAAGCGCATCTCCGGGCCGTTCCTGGACCGAATCGACCTGTTCGTCCAGGTGCCCCGGCTCACCAAGGAAGAGCTGCTGGGGGATGGAAGCGGCGAGCCATCCAAGTCGGTACGGGCCAGGGTGGCCGAAGCGCGGGAGCGACAAAGGGAGAGGCTTCAGGGTAAGGCCAACACCAACGCGGAAATGGGACCGGAGGAAGTGGAAGGGCTGGAACTTGAACCCGCGGCCAAGCGACTTTTGGCCCGGGCCATCGACCACTTCNCCCTTACCGGAAGGGGCTACGTGCGCGTGCTCAAGGTAGCCCGCACCATTGCGGACCTGGCCAGTGCAGATATCATCGGCGCTGAACACCTGGCGGAGGCCCTGCAATACCGGGCGTTCGAGGAGGAGGGTACAGCGTGAGAAGCAGCATGTGGTGTTTTCTTTTGATCTCCCTAATCACGCTTTTCGGTGTCGGGGCAGCGTGGGCCCAACAGCCGTTCGTGGTCAGCCGCATCGAAATCGTAGGCAACCAAAACATCCCCACACATGAGATCCTGAAAGCGGTGGGATTCCGGGCCGGGGACACCGTGGACGCGGCCCAGGTGCGGGAAGCCGCCCAGGCCATCGAGGACCTCGGGTACTTTGCCAAGGTGACCCCCGAGCTGGCGGTGGAAGAGGGTGAGGTGGTGGTGCGCTTCAAGGTGGTGGAATACCCGAAGATCAAGCACATCACCCTGCTCGGGGTCCCCAAGATCGACTCCGCCGGAAAGACGTTGTGGGCGATCCTACGCGAGTGGTTCTCTTCTCCCCAGGTGTCGGAAAGCAAAATCCGCTCGATCCTCAAAGAGCACGAGATCCGGGNGGGAAAGGTTTTGAACAAGGCCAAGCTCGAAAAGGCCCTTGAGGAGATCCTGGAGGAATACCGCAAGAAGGACCTAGCCACGGTGCAGATCGGCCAGGTGATCCCCGGCGAGGACCTCACCATTGAGATCCAAGAGCTCCCGGTTCTCGGCCATCGNTTCGCGGGCCTCATCACCGTGCCCGAGGAGGTAGCCCGGGAGATGATCACCGTGCCGGTGGGGGAGGTGGGCCGCTACTCCCAGATCCAAAGCTCCCTCATGCGTCTGGCCCGGTCGATCTACTTCTCCCAGGTGAACGTGGTGCCAGAGCTCGGGGAAGGCGGGGTATGGCTCAAATGGGAGCTGACCGAGCGGATACTACTCCCTGAGCCGGCCGAGGTACGCGCGATAGAGCTCGTGGGGGTGGAGGCATTGCCACTCGACCTCCTGATCGCCCGCATCGGCCCCCTCCCCGCGGGGACCGCCACCAACTACGACGTGCTCCGGGCCCTGGCCAGGGTCAACGACTACTACCGGCGGGAAGGCTACTTCATGGTGAACTTCGCCCCCCAAGGCTTGGAAGATGGGATCCTGCGCGTACGCGTCCTGGAAGGGCGGATCGCCGAGATCCGGATCCAGGGCAACCACCGCACCCAAGCGCAGGTCATCCGCAAGGTATNGAAGCTCAATGAGGGCGACTTCCTAACCGAAGCCCGGTTCACCGCCGCCCGCCAGGCCCTCATGTCCCTAGGCTACTTCAGCGACGTNACGCTGGAGCCTGNCTGGGTGGACGAGGAACTCGTCCTCACGGTGACGGTCAAAGAACTCACAAAGCTGGGGAGCATTCGCGGCTCCATGAGCCTGGCGCCAAAAGGAGGCGGGCTGGTGGGGAACCTCGAGTACGCCCAGAAGAATATCTTCGGCACCGCTCAAGACCTCAGCCTGTCGCTGTCTCGCGGGCTCACTAGCGAGGGCTCCACCACCTGGAACCTGGGGTACCGCGGGCACGCATTCCCCGTTTACGACCTGGTAGGTTTGGACTTCTATCGCAAGGAGACCCCACAGGATGAGGGGGCCAAGATCACTTTGGGAGGAAGCGCCACCCTCGCTTATCCCGTCGCTCATTACCTGGACTTCACGTTCACCTTCACCAGCGAGCAGGCCTGGCTCTCGCCGGAAAGGGAGCCCCTTGAGCCCCGCACCTCCATCAAACTGGGCCTGGCCCTCGACAGCCGTGACAACCCGTTCTTCCCCCGCCGGGGGAACGCGGGGCACATCGCCATAGAAAAGGCGGGCACGTTCGCGCCCGGGGTCGAGTATCTCTCCCTGGAGGGCGAGCTTGCCCGGTACTTCCCCCTCGACATCGCTACCCCTGTGGGTGAAGGCCGGGCCGCGTTCGCCCAGAGGGCTCTTGTCCAGATCGGCCTTGGCCTGCCCGAGGACTACCTGTTCGAGCTCGGGGGAGCCCGGTCGGTGCGGGGGGCACAAAAGGTCTTCACCGACCGGCTGTGCCTACTGAACACAGAACTCCGGTTCGAGCTTGCCCAGGGGTTTTCCCTGGCCCTGTTCTGGGATCTGGGCGCTGATCTGAGCGGGCCAAACACGATCAAGGCCTCAGCGGGGATAGAACTCGCCGTCTACATCGGGGGCATGTTCGTGCGCATCGACATGGCCTGGCCCAACGACCGCCCCTGGACTTGGGTGCCGGCCTTCGAGTTCGAGATGAGCCCGATGTTTTGAGGTATGATGGGCGCGCGTTTCGGCCAATCATAAGGAGGCAGGATAGTATGAAGAAAAGCACGATCGTAGCGGTACTGGTGGGGGGACTCGTGCTCGGGTTCCTCGGCGGTCTGGTAGGGGGTGTGCTGTTTTCCAAAGGAGAGGATACTTCCGCGCTAGAATCCCGCATCTCCTCAGTGGAAACAAGCATCTCGTCTTTACAGAAAAAGGTGGATAACTTGGCGCAGAGCCCCGGCCTCAAGGTCGGCTACGTGGACGCCGAGAACCTGTTCATCCGCGTGTTCCTCACCCAGGTGGAATCAGAACGCCAGGCGATGGCAAAGAAACAGCAGGAAATCCGTGAGCTCCAGGCCAAGTACCTCCAGGGACAACTTACCCAAGACCAATATCAACAAGAAGCTGCCAAACTCCAGGTGGAGCTCCTCCAGACCCAGCTCAACGTGGACCTCTCCATGTTGGACAAGATGATCGCCTCCCCGGGATTCACCAACTTCCGAGCCGACCTCGAACGCATCCGGGAGCAAGCCCGTCCCATCGAGGATGAGGTCCAAAACCTGATTCAAAACGCCCAAGTCGGCATCGTGGACATGGAAGGATTCCTGGCCCAATACCAGCAGCTCCAGTCTGCGTTCCAGCAGTTGGATCAGCTCCTCACCCAAGCGGCGGCGGCCAAGATCGTGGAGATCGCCCAGCAGGTCGCAAAGGAAAAGGGATTCGACCTCCTGCTCCGGAAGAAGGACGTCCTCATCTACCGGAACGAGGACACGATCATCGACATCTCGGGCGACGTGGAGACGCGCCTTTGGAACCTGTTCCCGCCTAAATCCTAAATGGACATCGAGGCCCTGAAGCGGCGGCTGCCGCTCGGCTACCCCTACCTCCTTATCGACCGGGTCCTGGAGCGTGGGGAGGAGGAGGTCGTGACGCAGAAATGCGTCACGATCAACGAGCCGTACTTTCAGGGCCATTTCCGGCCACCCTACCCCTCAGTCATGCCGGGCACCATGATCCTGGAGGGGATGGCCCAAACGGCGGGCTTGCTCCTTCCCGAAGGGGAGCTGGCGATGCTCGCCGCAGTGGAACGGGCCAGGTTCCACCGCCCAGTGGTACCCGGAGACCGGATCACGTTCCGGGCCCGGCTCCTGCGTCGCCGGGCGGTCGTCCTCCGGGCCCAGGTCCGGGCCGAGGTGGAGGGGAAGCTCGTCGCCGAGGCTGTAATCACCCTGATGGGAGGCGGAGATGTGGGAAAGGCTGATTGAGTCCGTCCCCAACGTCTCAGAAGGGCGTAACCAAAACATCATCGAGGCCATCGCCGAGGCGATCCAGAAGGTAGACCNGGTGCGGCTCCTGGACATAGACCCCGACCCCGATCACAACCGCACCGTCTACACCTTTGTGGGGGAGCCGGAAGGGGTGCGCAAAGCGATCCTGGCCCTGTTCGAGGCCGCCCTGCCCCGGATCGACCTCCGGACCCATCGGGGCGAGCATCCCCGCATGGGGGCAGTGGACGTGGTGCCGCTGGTCCCGGTCCGGGGGGTAACGATGGAGGAGTGCGTGGAGCTCTCCCGGCGCTTGGGCCAGGAGATCTGGGACCGGTTCCGGGTACCTGTTTACCTGTACGAGGAGTCGGCCACCCGGCCCGAGCGGCGAGACCTGGCGCAGATCCGCAAAGGCGAGTTCGAGGGCTTTCCCGAGAAGATACAGCAGCCCGAGTGGGCCCCGGACTTCGGGAAGCCCGCCGTCCACCCCACTGCCGGTGTCACCGCCGTGGGGGCGCGGGAGTTCCTCATCGCCTTCAACGTGAACCTCGGTACCTCGGACCTCAAGGTCGCCAAGGCCATCGCTAAGGCGGTGCGGGGCTCCTCCGGGGGCCTGCGCTACGTCAAGGCCTTGGGCTTTGAGCTCGCCGAGCGGGGCATAGTCCAGGTCTCCATGAACCTGACCAACTACAAGAAGACCCCCATCCCCCGGGTCCTGGAGCTGATCAGGCGGGAGGCCGCCCGCTACGGGGTGGCGGTGGTGGGCTCGGAGATCGTGGGCATGGTCCCCCAGGCCGCCCTGGACCAGGTGGTCGAGTATTACCTATCACTCGAGCGCTTTTCCCCGGAGATGGTACTGGAGCGAAGGATACAGGAGACCCTCGGCCCCTGATGAACTGGTCCCTCCCCTTCCGCAAGCTCGCGATCCTGGGCCTGGGCCGCACCGGCCGGGCCCTTGTCTCTTCTTTGGCCCCGCTTGGGCTTTCCCTCTTCCTCTCCGAGGCCCGCCACCTATCCGAGGAAGAGCAAGCCTTTCTCGCGGAGTGCGGAGTGGCCTGGGAAGAGGGGGGGCANACNGAGCGTGTCCTCGCAGCGGACCTCATCGTCCCCAGCCCCGGGGTCCCCTNCCACTCCCCCGTCCTTGAGGAGGCCCGGGCCCGGGGGATCACCGTCTGGTCGGAGCTGGAGCTCGCCTTCCGCCTGGCGCGGCCCGAGCCCTTGATCGCCGTGACCGGCACCAATGGGAAGTCCACCACCTGCGAGCTCGTGGGGGCGATCCTGCGGGCAGGGGGGCTTTCCCCGGTCGTGGCGGGCAACATCGGCCAACCTGCCATCTCCACCGTGGAGGAGGTGGAGGGGCGCCCTTGGGTGCTGGAGGTAAGCTCGTACCAGCTCGAGTGGACGGAGGGCTTCCGTCCTCGGGTCGCGGTGTGGCTCAACTTCGCCCCTGACCATCTGGACCACCACGGGAGCCTGGCCGCTTATTTCGCGGCCAAGGCCAGGATCCTCGCCCGCCAAACCCCGGAGGACACCGCAGTCCTTCCCCCGGAGCTGATCAGTCGCCTCTCCCCTCGGGCCCGAGTGGTGGACTACACGACCACGTCCCTCCCTCCCGGCTGGGGGGAGGGGCTTCCCGAACACCTCCTCTCCGACCTCAAGGCAGCGTGGGCCGCGGCCTGCGCCGCGTTCCCCGAGCTCGAAAGCCATCCCCCGCCCTTCGCCGCTGTGGCGCCGTCCCTCCGCCAGCCCCACCGCCTGGAACCCGTGGGGNAGCACCGCGGCATCGCGTTCATAAACGACTCCAAGGCCACCAATGCCCACGCCACCTGTGCCGCCTTGGGAGCGATCCCAGGTCCCGTCGTCCTCATCCTGGGGGGACGCCACAAGGGAGCAGGGTACGAGGAGCTCAAGTCCCTCCTTTTAGAGAAGGTGCGGTGCTGCGTGCTCATCGGCGAGTCACAGGATTTCTTCGCCGGGCTCCTCTCCTCCTGGGGGATCCCCTACGAGCGAGCGAGGGACCCCTTGGACGCCCTGCGGCGGGCGTTCGCCCACGCCCGGCCGGGTGACACCGTGCTCCTTTCCCCCGCTTGCGCTAGCTTCGATCAGTTCCGCGATTTCACCCACCGCGGCCAGGCCTTCCGGGAGGCATTCCGCCAGCTGTCCCTCCCTGAGGCCCCTTCCGTCCCCTAGACCCCGGACAGCCCGCACCGGGCCCCCTGACCCATTGGCTGCCCTGGGGCCTCCCTGGTCCTTCCTCGCGAGGGACACGTGCACCACACTCCCTTCCGGAGGTGGCCGTGGAGAGCCTGGAAGGGCGGATTTTGATCGCCGTCGCGTTCTTGCTGTTCTTTGGCCTTCTGTTCGTCTACTCCGCCAGTTTTCCACTGGCCGAGCGCCTGTATGGCGATCCGTTCGCGTTNCTGNTGCGCCAGTGCCTGGGGGCAGGACTCGGCCTCCTCCTCCTCCTCGTCCTGTGGCGAGTTGACTACCACCTGTGGGAAAAAATAGACGACCTTTTGCTTTTAGGCGTGTTCTTCCTTTCCCTCCTCACCCTCTTCCCGGGCATCGCCCAGGGACAGCGATGGCTCAAGCTCGGACCTTTCACGTTTCAGCCCACGGAGCTGGGGAAGCTGGCCCTGGTGCTCTACGTCTCCGGCTCNCTGGTCCGGCGGGGGGAGCGTATCCGTTCTTTCCGAGAGGGGATCGCTCCTTATCTCTGCGTGCTGGGGGCATTCGGGCTCGTGCTCGCCCTGCAGCCGGACTTCGGGATGTTGGTCCTCTACGCGACCCTTACGGCCTTCCTCCTCTGGGTAGGCGGCGTGCCGCTGCGCCCCCTGCTGGCCACGGCCGCCGCGCTCTTGCCCCTGGGGGGGCTTCTGCTCCTCGCCGCCCCGTATCGACTGGGGAGGCTGCTCGCCTTTCTGAACCCGGCTGGCTACCGGGACACCTACGGCTACCAGGTGTACCAGTCCATGATGGCCATCGGGGCCGGGGGGGTTTTCGGCCGGGGCTTGGGCGCCTCCCGGGCAAAGCTNTTCTACCTTCCGGCCGCCCACAACGATTTCGCCTTCGCCGTGGTGGCGGAGGAAACCGGGCTCATCGGGGCCCTCATTCTCATTGGCCTCCTCACCTGGTTGGTGNTGTTGGGGTTCAAGGCCGCCCTGCGAGCGCCGGACCGGCTCGGCACCCTCTACGCCCTGGGGACGTCCTTCCTGCTCGCCTTTCAGGCCCTGCTCAACCTGGGGGTGGTGGTCGGGGTGCTGCCCGTGACCGGGCTCACGTTGCCCTTCGTGAGCTACGGTGGCTCCTCCCTCGCCATCACCCTGGGCCTGTCCGGACTTCTCTTGGGGATCTCCCGCCGGGCGGAGCGCACTCAAGCCGCGCTCGCCCCGTCCCAGGAGGTGGCCCGGTGAGGATCCTCGTAGCGGCAGGGGGGTCAGGCGGGCACGTTTACCCTGCCCTGGCAGTGCTCGAGGAGTTACGGGGNATGGGGCGTCTCGCAGCAGCTGCCTGGGTGGGGACTCCCCACGGCATAGAGTCCCGCATCCTGAAGGCTTACCCCTGGATAAAGTTTTACCCCCTCCCCTGCCGGGGGCTGGATCGGGAGCGACCCTGGACCTGGCCCGCAGCCCTCGCCGCGGCCGGAACAGGGCTCTTCCNCGCCGCGGGTATCCTACGTGAGTTCCAGCCCCATGTGGTGCTGGGGATGGGCGGATATCCCTCCTTCGCCCCGGTCTTGGCAGCAGCGCTCCTCGGCATCCCCACCGCCATACACGAGCAGAACGCACACATGGGCCTGGTGAACAGATTACTTTCCCGGCTCGCCACCCGGGTCCTCCTCTCCTTCCCNGACACCGCCGGCGCCCCGACAAGGGCCCGCAAAGTGCGCGTCACCGGGAANCCCGTGCGCAGGAACTTCCTCGCGAGGAGAAAACCCCTGCCCGAAGCCCACGAGCTCCTGGTGATGGGAGGATCGCAAGGGTCCCGGACCCTGATCGAAGCGGCCCTGCGGGCGGCCCCTGCTCTGGCCAGGCTCCCCGACCTGCACCTGCGGCTCTTGGTGGGAAGGGCAGCGGCCCCCGACCAGGTGGCGGAGCGCCTCAAGGCACTGGGGATTTCCCAGGCCGAGGTGGCCGCCTACACCGACCGGATGGAGGAGGCGCTCGCTCGAGCGCGGCTAGTGGTGGCCCGGGCAGGGGCCACCACAGTGGCAGAGCTCGCGGCCGCGGGCCGTCCCGCCATCCTCATCCCCTGGAGCGGAGCCGCGGCCGACCACCAGCGGGGAAACGCGGAGACGTTGGCCCGGGCAGGCGGGTGCCTCCTGATCCCCGAAAAGGAGCTTCAACGCATGGACCTGGGGGACCTGATCGCAAAACTATGGCGTGATGAGGAACGGCTGCGACGGATGGCCCAGGCGGCGGAGAAGGCGGCCCGCCCGGATGCCGCCCGCCGGGTGGCCTTGGAGCTCTTGGACCTGGCAAAGGGGAAAACATGACGGAACTCGGCACGATGGCACATCTCGTTGGCATCGGAGGCGAAGGCATGGCCGCCCTGGGCCACCTCCTCCTCCAGGCCGGCATCGACGTCTCCGGCTCGGACATCCGCCCCTCCTCCAGGCTCGCCGAGCTCCGAGAAAGCGGGGCCCACGTAAGGGTTGGACATCGCCCCGATGCCATCCCCGCCGGTACCGGACTCGTGATCTTCTCCTCGGCCGTGCCCCCGACCAACCCCGAGCTCCGCGCGGCGAGGTCCTCGGGCATCCCGATCCGGCCACGCCTGTGGGCCCTTGGAGAGCTCCTCCGGAACAGAAGGCTGGTGGCGGTAGCAGGGACCCACGGCAAGACCACCACCACCACCTGGATCGCCCACCTCCTGCACACCATAGCCGGGGAGGGGGGCCACTACATCGGGGCGGAGGTCCCGGGCTTTCCCTCAGCTGTCTTGGGCCGAGGTCCCTTCGTGTTGGAGGTGGACGAGTCCGACGGGCTGTTTACCTCCCTTAAGGCCGATGTCGCCGTCATCACCAACGTGGATGCGGACCATCTGGGCACCTACGGGGGCTATGGAGGGCTCCTCAAGGCGTTCGCCTATTTCGTGGGCCGGGCGAGGAAGGTAGCCCTGTGCACAGATGACCCCGGGGCCACAAACCTATTGGCCATCCGGCCCGATGCCCTGACGTTCGGGCTGGCGCCCGAGGCCGCGATCAGGGCCCGAGGGCTCGTGCACAAAAGAAGCCAGGTCGCCTTCGAGGTCTGGTTCCAGGGGAAGCCCGTGGGGGAGGTGAAACTTCCGGCACCGGGGGAACACAACGTGCGCAATGCCCTGGGGTCGCTGGCCGCTGGGGTCCTGTTGGAGCTCCCCCTCCCGGAACTCTGCTCCGCCCTGAGCCGTGCCCCGCGGCCCCGGAGAAGACTCGAGGTGCTAGAGGAAAACGGATATCTCGTGGTGGACGACTACGCCCATCATCCCAAGGAGCTCGCGGCGGGCCTTGCCGCCTTGCGGTCCGGTTGGCCCAGGCGGCGTATCGTGGCGATATTTCAGCCCCACCGCTACTCCCGCACCGCCCGCCACGCGGAGGCGTTTGGACGTGTCCTCGCCAGCGCGGACCGCGCGGTGGTCACTGACATCTACCCGGCCTTTGAGACCCCGATCCCCGGGGTGAGCGGGGCCTGGGTGGCGGAGGCGGCCAAAGGCGAGGGGGGTTGGGCAACCTACCGGGCCACCCTTCCGGAGGCGATGGAGGCGGCGGCGGACCTGATCAGGCCTGGGGACGTGGTGGCGTGCTTTGGGGCGGGTGACATATGGCGACTGGCACGGGAAATGGCCCACGGGCTCTCCTCCGGCTCTTAGGGGACCTCCCAGGCCAGCTGCACCCTGAAGTCCCCCTGTCCTCCCTCACCAGCTTCCGCATCGGGGGGCCAGCCTGGGCGGTGTTCCGCCCCCGCGGGACCGCGGCCTTGGTCGAAGCGGTGGCCAGGGCCAGGGCCCTCGGCGTGCCCTGGCGTCTTCTGGGCGGCGGCTCAAACGTCCTGTTCCCCGACCAGGGGTTTCCAGGGCTCGTCATCCTGACCTCAGCCCTGGCGTCCCTGAGCGAGGCTGAGGGGCTGCTTGTGGCCGAGGCAGGCGTCCCCCTCTCCCACCTGGCCAACCGGGGGTTCACGTTCCTCGCCGGCATCCCCGGCACCGTAGGGGGAGCGGTGGCAATGAACGCTGGCACCCGCTACGGGACCATCGGGGAGCAGGTGGCCTGGGTGGAAGTCCTTCTCCCGGACGGGCGTCTCGCCACCCTGCCGCCTGAAGCTTGCTCTTTCTCCTACCGGGACTCCCGGCTGCGTCGCCTGGGGCTCCCCATCCTGCGGGTGGGCCTTAGGCCCGGACAATTCCCACCCCTTAAGGAAATCCTGGCCGACCGCCAGGCCACGCAGCCCCTCGGCTTNCCCTCCGCCGGCTGCGTGTTCCGCAACCCCCGGGAGGCCCCCGCCGGCTGGCTGATCGACCGGGCTGGCCTCAAGGGGACCCGGGTGGGAGACGCGGTCGTCTCGCCTCACCACGCCAACTTCATCTGTAATCTAGGCCGGGCCCGGGCGACCGAGGTCCTGGCCTTGATCGAGCGGATACGCCACCGGGTCGCCAAAATATTCGGGGTATGGTTGGAGTTGGAGCTGGAGGTCGTGACGGCCTGATGCAATTCATCCGAGGCCTGTGCCTCTTCTTGGCCCTCTGCCTTTTGGGCACGGCCGTCCTGAGATGGGGCGGATGGTGGCGGGTGAATGANGTAAGGGTGTTAGGGGCACATCATCTTCCCCCGGAATACTTGGCCGAGTTGACTAAGATTGTTTCGAGTGCTAACATGCTTCGTCTAGATATAAGGGGTATTCGGGACCGGATCATCGCCAGTCCCTGGGTGAAGGACGTTCAGGTTCGGTGCCATCCGTTGTCCCGGAATGTGGAGATTCTCGTCCAGGAAAGGGAGCCGGTGGGACGGGTAGAAATCGAGGGGGGAACAGCGACCTGGGTGGACGCCGAGGGGGTGGTTTTGGGCCCTACAGAAGGAGCGATTTTAACCGGGGTCCAAGTTCGCGACGGGCGGGTTGCTCCGGAAGTTGCCATGGCAGCCAAAGCCTTGGAGCAGGCCGCGCCCGATCTGCTTGCGTTTTTTCCCCACTTCAATGCCTCAGACCCGAATTGTGTTATCGCCGAAGGAGGCGACGGTCCCGTCGTCTTGTGTGGCCCGATTGGCGAGCTACCCCACACCCTTGCTATCCTGGAAAGGCTATGGAAAGAACACAAAGCCGGGGTAATCGACCTATCCGCCTACTCGGAGGTGGACCTCCGGTGGGAGGGCCAGATCATCCTGAAGCCCCGATGAAGGTGGTGGTTCGATGAGGCGGGAGCGGCTGGTGGTGGGGCTGGACGTGGGGACAACCAAGGTGTGTTGTCTCGTCGCCAACGTCGTGGACGGGATTATCGAGATCATCGGCATGGGGATGTCCCCGTCGCGGGGCCTGGAAAAGGGCGTGGTTGTGGACATCGGCCGCACCATCCAGTCAATCCGCAAAGCAGTGGAAGAAGCGGAAAACATGGCCGATGTTCGCATAGACAATGTCTACGTGGGCATTGCAGGAAAACACATTCGCTCCATAAATAACTCCGCTACGGTGTCCATCACCCGACCGGATCGGATCATCACTCAGGAGGACGTCCGCCGGGTAGTGGAGGCCGCCCGTACCATTCCCCTTCCCCCCGACGTGGAGCTCATCCACGTGATCCCGAGACAGTACATCGTGGACGGCCAGGAGGGAATCACCGACCCGGTCGGTATGACCGGCACCAGGCTCGAGGTAGACGTGCACCTGGTGATGGGCTCCGTGACCGCAGTACACAACCTGGTCCGGTGCGTGGAGTCTCTAAGGATCACCATCGCCCAGATCGTGCTCGAACCCCTCGCCTCCTCCATGGCCGTGCTCTCCTCCGCGGAGAAGGAGCTGGGGGTAGTGCTCCTGGACATCGGCGGGGGCACGACCGACATCTCCGTCTTCCGCGGGGGCGACATCTGGTTCTCCAAGGTCATCCCCATCGCGGGGGAACACATCACTAACGACATCACCGTGGGCCTTCAGACCCCCATCGAGGAGGCCGAGAGGATCAAGAAGGAATACGGCACCTGCCTTGTGGACGCCGTGGGGGACGACGAGAAGATCGACGTCGCCACCATCGGCGGGGNTGGGACGAAGAGCGTATCCAGGAAAAAACTCGCCAAGATCATCGAACCCCGAGTGGAGGAGATCCTGGACCTCGCCATGCAGGAGGTGGAGGACGCCGGCTATCGGGACCTCATCCCCGCGGGGATGGTCATCACCGGCGGAACGTCCCTCCTCGATGGAATAGTGGAGTTNGCCCAACAGCGGTATGGGATCCCGGTGAGGCGAGGGCGGATCCCGCAAGGGATCCACGGCCTCAGGGACATCGTGGAGTCACCGATCTACGCCACCGCCATCGGCCTCCTCAAATACGCGGTCGAGGGACGGGACTTCGCCCGCCCGCACACCGGTTCCCGGGTGCGGGGCAGCGGCGGCATGTTGGCCCGACTTTTCGGCTGGTTCCGGAAGTTCCTACGGGGGTGAGGGAAAGATGAACGGCGAGAGCCCGGCCAGGTTGATGGTGGTTGGGGTCGGCGGTGGGGGCGGAAACGCCGTCGACCGCATGATGCGGGCCGGGCTCCAAGGGGTGGAGCTGGTGGCCGTGAACACCGACGCCCAGGTCCTGTCCATAGTCCAAGCCCACCAGCACCTCCAGATCGGCCGTAAGCTTACCGGGGGGCTGGGGGCCGGGGGGGACCCGGATCGGCCGCTTGGCGGCCGAGGAGTCCCGCGAGGACATCGCTGACCTCCTCCAAGGCCTGGACATGGTTTTCATCACCGCCGGGATGGGGGGTGGCACCGGCACCGGGGCCGCGCCGGTGATCGCCGAGGTAGCCAAGGAACTCGGGGTGCTCACGGTGGCCATCGTCACCCGCCCCTTCTCTTTCGAGGGCTTGGCACGGGCCCAAAAGGCAGAGCTCGGGATCCAACGCCTGTCCCAGAACGTAGATGCGATCGTCACCATCTCCAACGACAAGCTCCTCAAGGTCGCCCCCCCCGATATGCCCCTCACCCGCGCGTTCGAGCTCGTGGACGAAGTCCTGCGCCAAGGGGTGCAGGGCATCACCGACCTCATCACCGTGCCGGGCCTCATCAACCTCGACTTCGCCGACGTGGAGTCGGTGCTGCGAGGGTCAGGAACCGCCATGATGGGCATCGGCGAGGCCGAGGGGGAGAACAAGACCCGCGAAGCCGCCCGCCGCGCCGTGTCCTCGCCGCTCCTCGACGCCACCGTCAAGGGCGCCAAGAAGGCCATCCTCAACATCACCGGTGGGGAAGACCTCACCTTGGAGGAGGTCACCGAGGCGGCGAGCGTGATCCACGAGGCCCTGTCGGACAAGGCCGATCTCATCTTCGGGGCCACCATCCGCGACGGCATGCAACGGGTGCGGGTGACCGTCATCGCCACGGGCTTCCCACCTCTCTCCGGCGAAGGGGTTACAGAATCCGAGGAAGAGGCAATCCTGGAGCGCATCGAGCGGGAAGGGATCGTGCGGGATGACTATGACATCCCCACCTTCCTCAGACGCTCCCGGCGCTCCGAGGTCCCCTAGCGCGAGAACCTGTTCGTGATCGGCCAGCGGCGGCCCATCCCGAATGCCTTGGGCGACACCTTGAGCACCAAAGGCAGCTGCTTGCGCTTGTACTCGGAACGGGTGAGCCTGCGCAGAGCTTCCTTCACAAGCCCCTCCCCGAACCGGGAAACCAGCTCCTCCCAAGGACGGTTTTCCACCACAGCCGCCGAGATGAGCGGGTCCAAGACGTCATAGGGGGGAAGGTCCTGGTCGTCCCGCTGGTCGGGCCTGAGTTCCGCTGAGGGAGGCCGGGTCAGCGTCCCCTCCGGGATCACGGGCCGGCCAGCCGTCTCGTTAATGTAGTGGGCAAGCTGTACACCTCGGTCTTGAGGAGATCCCCGATGGGAGCCAGCGCCCCCACCGTGTCCCCGTACAGAGTGTTATAGCCCATGGCGACCTCGGACTTGTTGCCCGGGCACAGGACCACGTAACCGGTGGCGTTGGACAGNGCCATGAGCAGGAGCCCCCGCACCCGGGCCTGGAGGTTCTCAGCCACCACTCCCTCGACGGGGACATGTGGGGAAAGGCTGTCCCGCAGGGCCTGGTATGTCGGCTCTATGGGAACGACAAGCAGCTTGATGCCCAGGGCCGAAGCCAGGGCCTGGNCCTCCTCGTGCGACTCCCGGGAGGTATAGGGCCCAGGGAGGAAGACGCCGAGCACGCGCTCTGCTCCCAGGGCGGCACAGGCCAGGGCCGTGGTAACCGCCGAGTCCACACCGCCCGAGATCCCCACCAGAACCCCTTTGAGGCCGTTCTTTTCGATGTAATCCCGGATACCCAGCGTAATGGCCCGGTGGACCTCGGCGATCCCGTCCCCGGGCGGGGGGGCGCACGGCGNGGCGGCTGTGTCGAAGGTATAAAGCCCCTCCTTAAAGGCAGGNGCAGCGAGGAGGAACGCCCCGTCAGGGCGCACAGCAAACGACCCCCCGTCGAACACGAGCTCGTCCTGGCCCCCCACCAAGTTGACATAGACCAGTGGGACCCCGGCGAGCTCGGCCCAGTCCCGGGCGAGCCGCCAGCGGATGGCAGGTTTCCCCCGGAAGTACGGGGAGGCGGACACGTTGACGAGAAGGTCGACGCCCACCTCGGCCTGGGCGGCGATCACCCCGCCCTGATACCAGAAGTCCTCACACACCGAGAGGCCCAAGCGCAGACCCCGCCATTCGAGGACCCGCGCCTCATCTCCAGGGGTGAAGTAACGCTCCTCCTCGAACACGTCGAAGGAGGGAAGTCTGTACTTGGCCTGGTACCCCACCACGTCCCCGTCGGCGACGAGGAAGGCGGCGTTGTGGAGGAGGACCTCGCCCCCGAAGGCGGTGGCCGAGGGGTCAGCCCGGTTGGCCTCGCGCCTTCCCACCGTGGCCACGTGGCCGAGCACCACCCCGATGCCCCCCGTGGCAGCCACGATCTCCCGAAACGCGTCATCCGCGGCCTCCAGGAACCCCCGCCGGTGGAGGAGGTCCCGCGGCGGGTAGCCCAAAAGGACGAGCTCCGGGAAGACAACCAGGTCCACCCCCTCCCCCCTAGCCCGGCGGATGGCGGAGAGGATCTTTTCCCGGTTGCCGGGAATGTNCCCCACCGTTGGATTGACCTGGGCCACCCCGACCCTCACCGGGCCTCCTTGTACACGGCGACGTAATAGGTGATCCAGGAGGGATCGTCGAGGAGGCGCACCTTCGGGGANAGGTTCTCCCGGCTCCAGGCAAGGAGCCGCNCGGGCTCGTAGGTAAAGTCGGAGGGCTCATTGCGGCGCCCCGGGGCCAGGTGCGTGAACACCAAAGCCTCGCGGGCGAAGCGGAACAGCGTGGTGAGAAACTCCTTCATGTAAGCCTCGGGATCGTCCCCGATGGGGTAACCGAGAACCGAGATCAGGAACACCACGTCGTAGCTCCCTTNGGGAAAGGGATCGGAGAGAACATCCCTGCGCTCGAAGAAGTCCCCGAAGCGCTTGCGCGCACCCTTCACCATGTTCGCGGACAGATCCACCCCGTGATAGCTCCGGTAGTCCACCCCCAACTCGTCCAGGAAGCCCTTGAGGTAGCCCAGCCCGCAGCCCACGTCCAGGATGGAACGTCCCTTGAGGTTGACCAGGGAGGTGGCCCGGGAGAACACGAGCCTTTGCNTCTCGCGGTCCGGGTACTCCAGGACCGCCATATCATCCCCGGAGAGGAGCCGGGCCCGGGCATCGAAGAAGGCAGCGTAGGCCTCCTGGTCGGGAAACCAGCGGGGTTTAACCAAGGACATCCGCCGGAGCAAAAAACGCGGAAGCTTAACCATGGCATGAGCGTATACACGGCCAGGGCCTAGCTTGTCAAGCGCGCCCCCCGTAGAATGGGTTGAGTATGGCGGAAATGAGCTTCAGCGACGTGTGGAGCGTGCTCAAGTGGGTGCTCCTGGTCCTGGCCGCCGGCTTCATCGGCCAGTTCGGCCGCCATGCTGCCCAACGGCTCCTCGAGCGCCGGCGCCGGGAGCGGGAGGCTCACCTTTCCCCCGAGCAAGTGGCCTTGGAGCAGGAAAAGATAAAGGCCAAGCTCGAGAAGAAGCGGGCCAAGGCCCAAGCCAAAGCGGAGAAAAAGCGGGCCAAGGCCGAGGCCAAACGGGCCAAGAAAGCGCCTTGACTCCCTCCNCCCACAACCTTAGAGGAAACCTTAAGGGATCGTGACCCGACCGATCTCCTCTCCGGTGGCGGACAGACGGAGGCTCCCGAAGCGCAGGGCCTCGGGAGGGTCCCCGCCGGGCACGGCCACAGTCAGCCCCTCCTCGTCCACCTCGACCACCCGACCCAGGCCAGTGAAACGCCCGTCCCGGAAACATCCCACGAGCAGCCCCGCCAGGTCCCGGNTCCGCACTAGGTAAAGGTAGGAAAGACGAAGNAAACACTTCACCGCTGCCACCGAGAGGGGTCGGCCTTCGATCACAGCGATCGCCTCGTCGCCACACCGGCGGGCCAATACCACTTGGCAGCCCAGCAGCTTGGAGANCTCTTCTGCCGGTAGGACTTCCCCCATCCCAAGTAGGCTTCCCTCGATGCGAAAGTCCCCCCAGGGGAGCTTGACTTCCTCTCCTTGAGCCAGGTGCTCCCGGAAGGCGCGCGCCCGGGCCCTGGCCCGGGCCTCGCGATCCTTACGCTGCACCCCGACGAGGCGCACACAAACGACCTCGGCTCCAGACCGGGGGAGGAGGAAACCCAGGGGCTCATCCCTCTCAAGTAGCACCACGAGATCGGGATTTAGAAGCTCCACCAGGGCCTCCTTGTACGTCCTGCCGGCGGGGCCGGCGACATAGCCATCGGTGTCGACCAGGGTGGGCCGCTTGGCCCGGCTGGCCATGAGCACGGCCCCGCAAACTGCGGGGAGAAGATGCCCTCTGGGGGTGGTGTCACCCACGAAGTAGCCGTCCCGCATCCCGTCGGCGTACGTCCCCAACGAGATCACGGTGGGAGGTCCGATGGCCGACTGGCCCAGGTCCGCGTCCACTACCTCCCCACCGAGGAGGGCATGCAAGGCCCGGGCCAACGTGGTCTTCCCCGTATCCACGCCGCCGATGAGAAGGACCAGGTCCTGGGGGTCAACCCGAGCGGCCAGCCGCTCAGCCACCTCCTCGGCCGTGCCCTGACACGCTGCCGCCAAGGTGTCACCTCCTCGGCTTCGGGGCTTCCCTGGGGAATACTTAAAGAGAGGCNCTACATCAAGGTTGACACCGGATGAGGAGCCTAAAAGGCTTGCCCACGGTCACAAACAGACCTGAGATCAGTCCGGCCACGAGGAGTTTTTTCAAACGAAAAACTCCCTTCCGCCCGGGCTGGGAGGTGAGGCGTGCGGCGGGATGGGTGGGCACACGGGCGGAAGGGAGAAAGCGATATTATTTTACAGCNCTGCCCGAGGGACGTCGAGCCCAAGGATGGTAAAATCCTCCTTCGAGGAGGGGATCATGTTCAAGGAGATCAAGTTCGTTACCAACGCCAAAGAAGAGGCTGTGGATATAACCGATCGAGTCCAAACGGCTGTCGCCGAGTCAGGGGTAGACACGGGCTTCATCTTCATTTACGTGCCCCACACCTCGGCCGCGGTGAGTATCCACGGGCACCTGGAGAAGGAAGAGGCTCCTAAACTCACCCGCATGCTGGAGACGGCCTATCCGGACCGCGAAGCCCCTCACTCCACCAAGGCAGCGTTCGTAGCCCCCACCGAGGTGGGGATCATCAAGGGCGGCCGCATGCTCCTTGGGGAAGACCAGCGCATTTACTTCTACGAGTTCGACGGCCCCAAGGAGCGAAGCGTCTACATCTACATCGGCTCCTAACGCCCGTCTGGAAAGCTAAAACACCCTCCTGTCCCCCTGCCTTCTCC
>MTNI01000211.1 GCA_002011415.1 Candidatus Acetothermia bacterium JdFR-47 | reverse complement strand
CCCTGGGAACAGTTCCTGGAGCAGTACTCCGTGGGCTCGGTGGTGTCGGGGCCGGTGACCCAGATCAAGGACTTCGGGGCGTTCGTGCGCATCACCCCGGCGGTGGAAGGGCTCATCCACGTCTCCGAGATCGCCCAGGAGCGCATCGCCAGCCCCTCCGAGGTCCTGAGGCTGGGGCAAGAGGTGACCGCCAAGATCATCGGCATCAACGAGGCCAAGCGTCAGGTGCGTCTCTCCATCCGCAAGCTCCAGGAAGAAGCGGAAGAGGAGGAAAAGGACCGCTTCATCTCCCAAGGTCCTGGCCGGGAGACGATCACCCTGCGCGAGCACCTGAAGGGCTTGTCTACGGAGGAGTAGGGGGCTCGGGGATCACCACCACCGCGCAAGCGAACTCGCGGGTGTGAGTGAGGGAAAGCGGAAAGTCACGCCCCTGCCACCTCAGGCAGGGGCCTTCCGCACCCGGGATCACCTCCAGTTCCCGGAACGGGACCGGGCGCCCCA
Organism: Candidatus Acetothermia bacterium JdFR-47; assembly: GCA_002011415.1. Taxonomy (GTDB): domain Bacteria; phylum Bipolaricaulota; class Bipolaricaulia; order Bipolaricaulales; family Bipolaricaulaceae; genus JdFR-47. The sequence continues at coordinate 37,788 of MTNI01000211.1, read as the reverse complement.
AGGCCTTTATGAACGCCTCTTTGGCAGCGAACCTGGCAGCGAGGCGTTGGTAGCGGAGGGGAGGACGGGCCCGCATGGCGTAGGCCACCTCCCCGGGGGTGAACAAGCGCGCCAGAGCCCGGTTTCCTCTTCGCGCCAGAAATCCCTCTAAGCGCTCGACCTCCACGAGGTCGATCCCTACTCGGACCATCGGGTGATGCGCCGCCGCTCGGCGACGAAGATCGCCTGGATCTCCTCCACCGCCCGCTCCAAGCGGTCATTCACCACGAGATAGTGGAACTCCGGGATGTGGCGGACCTCCTCTCGGGCGATGGTCAGGCGCTCCTGCAGGGCCTCCTCCGACTCCGTGCCCCGGGCTTTTATGCGCCGCACTAGCTCCTCCCAGCTCGGGGGCACCAGGAAGATGAGCACCACCGGGCAGGGGAGGCCCGCCCCGGCGATGGCCAAGGCCCCCCGCACCTCCACGTTGAGGAGCACGTCCTTCCCCTGGGCCAGGCGGTCCACCACCTCCCTCTTCGGGGTCCCATAGCGGTGCCCTTGGTATACGGTCCACTCCAGGAGCTCACCGGCGGAGAGCAGGCGCTCGAACTCCTCCTCGGAAAGGAAGTAGTAATCCCGGCCGTGCACCTCGTCGGGCCGCTTGGGACGCGTGGTGGCGGAGACGGAGAAGGTGAGCCGCTTGTCGCGCCGGAGGAGCTCGGAGATCACCGACGACTTGCCGGCCCCGGATGGACCAGTGACCACGAACGCGATCCCGCGCTCACCCTGAACCCCCCAGCCCTCTGGCAGAAAATCCCTCATTCCACGTTGCGGGCCTGTTCGCGGACCCGCTCGGCCGAAAGGCGGATCGCCAGGGCCGTCTGCCCCAGGGGAACAGAGCGGGCCTTGGCCGCAAGCGTCCCGGCCTCGCGGCCGATCTCCTGGGCCAAGAACTCCAGCTCTCGNCCCACAGGCTCATCCCCTGTGACGAGCTCCCGCAAGCGTCTCACGTGGGCCTCCAGGCGATCCAGCTCCTCGGTGACGTCGGCCCGCTCCGCCCACAGGGCGAGTTCCTGTTCCAAACGCCCCGGGTCAGCCGAGACGTCGAGCTGCGAAAGGCGTGCGCGCAAGCGGGCCTCGGCCTCGGCCAGGGCCGCTGGGGCCTCCTCCCTCGCCCTTTTCACTAGCTCCTCCAGGACCTCCGCCTCCCTCAAGAGGACCTGAGTCAACTTCTCGCCCTCCGCCTTTCGAGAAGAGACGACCCCCGCATCGCTTGCTTGAGCGCATCTTCGAGGAGAGGCCACAGGGCTTCCTCCTCCGGGGGGAGCTCCTGGAACGCCCCCAGCTGGATGAGGTGGGAAAGCCCGGTGTCCTCGAGGAGCCCCAGCTCGGCTCGCAACGTCTCCAGCTCCTCGAACAAGCGCTTGGCCGCCGGGAGGTTCAACCGCCGGGGGCGCACCTCCCCGGCAAGCTCCCAGCGAACCGTGAGCTCGAGCGTCCCCCGGGAGAAGGCGCCTCGCAGGATCTCCTCACACCGCTGGGCCAGGGCGGGGAGCTCGGAAAGCCCCCGTACCCTCACCTCGAGGAACCTGTGGTTTACGCTGCGCAGATCGGCCTGCACGGTGTAGCCGGCCCCTTGGGCCTGGCCGCGGCCAAAACCGGTCATACTACGCAACGTCTTCCACCTCGCGGAACAGCACGGCCGCGTAGCCCACCACCTGGTCCAACATCCCCGCCACTTCCCCCGAGGTACGGTAGGCGAGTAGTTCCGCTCCCAGGAGCCCCAGCACCCGGGCGCAGGCGATCAAGATCCCGATCGCCCCCACCCCGCAGATGGTGATGTGGTGCCGGAACACCTCCTCCAGAAAGCCCTCCAGGTCGAGGTTCAAGATGTGCGCCAGGGCGCGGCGGTCCTTCTCCCTCGCCACCGGATCCGGCTCATAGTGGGAAAAGTCGGTAGAGGCGATGAGCGCCACCGGCAGGCCCCGCACCACCTCGGCGACGGCTCCCCCCACGATCCGGCAGAACTCCGGGGCCTGGGCGCGGACCACGATAGGGACGAACGGGATGGGGCCGTAGAGGTAGCGAAGGAAGGGGAGCTGAACCTCCACCGAGTGCTCCTCCAAGAACGGGAGATCGCTTCGATCCGCACCGGTGGCCTGGGCTAGCTCGCGCGCCAGCTCTTCCTGCACGGGCAAGGACCCCAGGGGCGTGTCCCACTCCTCCGGCCCTCCGATCGAGATGGGCCCCCCCAGCCCCGTGTGATTGGTTCCCAAGATGACCACTGCCCGGGGACGGCCCAGCTGCCACAGGGCCCGGTACCCCACCCCGGCCACGGCCCCGGAATAGCGGTAGCCGGCATGGGGCAGGATCAGTCCCACCGGTCCGGTGAGCTCCGGCCCGGGAGGTGGAAGTTCCGCCAGGCCTCCCCCGAGGCAGGCCTCGACCTCCTCCGCCAGGTGCACGGGGTCGGCAGGGTAAAAGGTGCCAGCCGCGCAAGGCCTTCTCGTGCCCATCAGATCACCATTGTATGAGATGGGACTTGGGGCGACAAAGCTTGACCCTCCCAAAGGGGCTGGCTAACATAAACAGGCACTGGGAGATCGGCTAATGGTAGGCCGGCAGGCTCTGGACCTGCTAGTGGGGGTTCGAATCCCTCTCTCCCAGCCAGGCCACAAGGTCCGCCTCCAAGGTTGTGAGGAGGTGGGCCATTTTCCTTTGCACTTCTCCTTCTAGGCGCCTCCGCACTGGCCGGAGGCGGGAGAGGAACTCCTCGTCTTGGATCGCAAGGCAGTTTGCGTCCACGTTGTACAGCGCGGAGAGAGCCGCCGCCCGGGCGAGCTGGACCGCCACCCCCAGGTCGCTGTAGGTACTCCTGGAGGAGAGCGGCAGAAGCCGCTCGGCCAGCTCCAAGACGGCTAGCGCCTTTTGGGTAGTGGTCAGGGGCACCTCGGCCGCCCACTTGAGCGCGGCCTGGATCCTTTCCCTTCTCCTGGCCTTCTCCTCCTCGGTGACTTTGGGAAGACGGAGGGCGGCGACCACCTCCTCGTAGGCGGCGGCGTCCGCCTCCCCCTGTGCGTGTAGGTCCTTACTCAGGGCCTCCGCCTCCCCCCTGGCTTCCTTTAGGGCTTCCGCCTCCTCTCCTTTCGCCTTGCCTAGGGCGATCCCGGCCACCATTCCCAGGAGAGCTGCGGCTATCGCCCCGGAGAGGGCCGCTGCTGTCCCACCCCCAGGTACGGGCACCGGAGACGCCAATTCCTCTAAGAAACGTTCCAGGCTTTGTGCTCTATCCATCGCCAACCTCTCTCAGGAGCCTCTCCAGGGAGGCGATTAGTTCCTCCAATCCCAAAACCCCGGTCGCCCCGTTGGCGAGGAGCACCTTCGCAAGCCGGGTGGCCTTGCCATGGCTGTAGTCCCTCTCTGGAAAGCCCTGTGGGTCGACGATCAAGACAGGCTTTTCGCTGCACACCGGGCGCAACGCCGCGAGGAGACGAACGTTGCCAGGGCCAAACCAGACGGGACAAACCACGACACCGGCCGCTGCAGAAAGGCACCGGGAGAAACGCTCATACGCTTCGTCGGACACCGGGGTGAAAGGGGCCTCGGTGATCACCTCGAGCCCAAGACTGGTGGCGACCTCGTAGTCTGTGTCCAGCGGGGAGACGACCCCTACGCTGATCTGGTAGTGGGCAGCCAGGCAAGGAAGGAACTCAGCCGCAGCCCCACCCCCGGCGATCACCAACACCCGTCTTGTTCGGTTCCGCTGTGGTGGTGAAGGAGGGAGGAAATGGATGTACACGCCTCCGGTAGCCGGGTTGCGGCGCACCCTGGCCTCCACCCCGAACACCTCCCGCAGCCGGCCCGGGGTCAGTACCTCCTCTGGCGTCCCTTGCGCCACCACCTTTCCCTCCGCCAAAAGCACTAGCCGGTCTGCGAAGGCTGCGGCCAGATTCAGGTCATGCAAGGCACAAACCACCGCCCGCCCACCCTGGGTCAGCTCGCACAGAAGCGCCATGATCTGGAGTTGGTATTGGATGTCGAGGTGAACCGTGGGTTCGTCGAGGAGCAAAACCTCTGGCTCTTGGGCCAGCACCGTGGCTAGCAAGACCTTGCGCCTCTCCCCCCCAGAAAGTTGGGAGAACCGTCGCTCCGCAAGCCCTTCGATCCCCAGGGCTTCCATGGCACGCCACACGGCCTCTTTGTCCCTTTGTGAAAGGCCCCTTAAGCGGGGTCGGTAGGGGTCGCGTCCCAACGCCACCAGCTCCTCGACCCGGAAGTCGAACTCACAGGCTACCTCCTGCTCGAGCATGGTGAGCGTTCTCGCGAGTTCTTTGGGGGAGAAGTCTGAGAGGGCTTTTCCATCGATTAGCACCGTTCCGGGGCCCCGGAGTGCCCCGGAGAGCCTTCGAAGCAAGGTGGACTTCCCTGCCCCGTTCGGCCCCACCAGGGCCACCAGCTCTCCACCCTTGACGGAGAAGTTCACCCCCTCGAGCACGACCCGCCGCTCGTATCGGTGTACAAGGTTCTGCGCCGAAAGCCTCATGCAACCACNCCTCTTCGCAAGAGATACAGGAAGAACGGGACTCCGAGGAAGGCGGTAATGATCCCCACCGGAAGCTCCACCGGGCGTAGAACTAGCCGGGCTCCCAGGTCGGCCCACACAAGGAATCCAGCCCCAGCCACGGCACAGGCGGTAAGAAGTCGGGTGTGACTTGGCCCTAGGACTAAGCGCACGGCGTGTGGCACGATCAGCCCCACGAACCCGATTGGGCCGGCACAGGCCACCGCGGCGGAGGTCATGAGGGTAGCTGCGGAGAGCAAAATCCAACGGGTGCGGACTGGAGCAACCCCAATGTGCATCGCCTGCTCCTCCCCCAGTGCCAGGATGTCCAGATCCCGAGCGAAGGAGAGAGCCACCACCAGCCCCATGAGCACCAACGGCCACAGGATGTGCACATAGGCGGGGCTGGCTCGCCCTAGTCCCCCCATCAGCCAGACCACGATGGCGCCCATTTCCTCGGGGTTGGCGAGGTAGATCAACACGCTTGTGGAGGCGGAGAACAACGTGGCGATGGCAATCCCGGCCAAAATCAGGGTTAGGGGGGAGACACCCCTCCGTGCACGGGCCACCCCTCCCGCCACCAGGGCGGCGGCCATCGCCCCGATGAACGCCCCAGCGGGCAGTGCCCATAGCGTCCCCTTGGAAAGGCCAAGGGTGATGACCAGGGCTGCCCCGGTCGAGGCGCCGCTTGCCACCCCCAGGGTGTAGGGGCTGGCCAGTGGGTTGCGGAAGAGCCCCTGCATTACCCCACCGGCCACCGCCAGCCCTCCGCCCACTAGGGCGGCGAGCAACACCCGCGGCAGCCGAACGCCCCCAAGGATCAGCCGTTCCGCAGGGGAAAGGACCTCGCGGTCGCCAAAGACGAAGGAGATTACCTTGCCGAGGGAGATGGCAGCTGGTCCCAACGCGAACCCGGCCAGCATGCCCGCCAGGAGAAACCCGCTAAGGAGAAGGAAGACCGGCCACCTCACGGGTGAACTTCCTCGGGGAAAGCCGCAGGATGAAGGGCCTGAGCCATGACCATGAGCACCTCAGCCACCTTGGTAGAAACCAGCTGACCTGCGGCGATCTCGAAGACTCTCCCCTCGCTCACAGCTGTCAACGCCCTAAGGACCACGTGCTCAGTGAGGTTAGCCAGCTGACCGGTACCCACAAAGAGAGCCCAGGGGTCCTGGGCCAGGACCGTCTCTGCAGCCACCTGTGCGTACCCGGTTACTTCCCGGAACGCGTTGATCCCCCCTGCTCTGGCGATCAGCTCATCTTCCGGGGTCCCCCGGCCGGCCACGTAAGGAGCCCCGGCCGGATCGTAGAGGTAGAGGACTGCAGCTGAGGGGCGGTCCCGTCCCAACACCCTTGCCTCGATGGCCAGGATTTCCCTGGCGATGGAGCCGATGAGCAAGCGGGCCTTCTCCTCCACCCCCAGTACCTTTCCCACAAGCTCGATGGTTTCCAAAACCCCTGCGATGTCCGAGATCCACATCCCATAGCTTCCTCCGGAGAGCACCACGATCCCCAAGGCCTCGAGCTGCTCGCGCAGGGTGGGGCTTGCCCCCAGCACCAGGTCGGGCTCCAGCGCGAGGATCGCCTCCATGCTGGGTTGGTATACGGGCCCTATCTCGGGGAGGCCGGCCACCTCCGGAGGGTTTTCCGGGGAGGAGGCGACCCCTACGATCCTGTCCGTTTGGCCCAGGGCGATGAGGATCTCGCTGTACAAGGGGATCCCCGCCACCACTACCCGCTGGGGCGGCTCGGAGATGGTGATCTCCTTGCCTCGGTCGTCCATCACTGTGACGGGGAACCCGCTCGCCAAGGCCACAGCCCCCGTAACCATCACCAATAGAGCTGTCCAACCCACCTGATGCCGCATCACACACCTCTCCTTATCCCACTGCTACTCCGGTCTGGGCCACGGCGGCAGTTATCGTGTTCCACATGAGCATAGTCACCGTCATCGGGCCGACCCCACCGGGGACCGGGGTGATGGCCTCTACCTTCTCCACCAGGGCCTCAAAATCGGTGTCGCCCACGAGTCTGTAACCCGATTTCTTTGTGGGATCGGGGACCCTGTTCACCCCCACGTCGATCACCACCGCCCCCTCCCGCACCATGTCCGCGGTGATGGCCTTGGGAACCCCCATGGCCACCACCAGGATGTCCGCCTGGTGGGTGAAGCGGGCCAGGTCCGGGGTGCCAGTATGGCACACCGTCACCGTGGCGTTGGCCCCAGCCCGCTTCTGGATTAGGATGGCGAAAAGCGGCTTTCCATTTATGTTGCTGCGGCCGCAGATCACCACGTGCTTTCCCTCTGGGGAATAGCCACTTCGCACCAGGATCTGCTGCACCCCATGGGGCGTGCAAGGGAGGAGATAGGGCTCCCCCAAAAGGAGCTTGCCCACGTTTATGGGGTGGAAGCAGTCCACGTCCTTTANGGGATCGATGGCCTCGATCACCGCTTGGGGGCGGATGTGCCGGGGCAAGGGGAGCTGCACCAGGATCCCGTGGACGGCCGGGTCTCGGTTCAGCTCCTCTATCTTTTCAAGCAGCGTCCCTTCTTGGGTGTCCTCGGGGAAGACGATGGTCTCCGAGCGCACCCCCACCTCGGCCGCGGTCTTCTCCTTCTGCTTCATGTAGGAGATGGAGGCGGGGTCTTCCCCCACCCTCACCATGACCAGCCCTGGGGTCACCCCCCGCCTCTTGAGCCGCTCCACCCTCTCCCGCAGCTCCTCCTTGATCCCCTGGGAGATCTCCCTTCCGGACAGGATCTTCGCCGCCATCCCTCCTCCCTTCCCCGCAAGGCTTTGCTACAAAACGGCAAAGCCATTATAAAAGGCCGGAAGGCGATATTGAAATCGCCATACAAATTATGGGGAAAGAGGAGTGGCGCAGGATACTGCGGAGCAAGGTGGAGCGGGCCCGGGAGGCCCTGCCTTTTCCTTGGAGGAGCTGGCCCGCCGCGGGGGAGGGAAGCCCCTCCCCCAGGGGCTGGAGCTCCCCTTCTTCGGGGAGCCCTATCTCATCACTTGGCCAGGGCTTCGGGTACTGGGCCCAAAGGGGGAGGCTCCCGAGGAGGTGGCGGCCCTGCTCTTTGACTACCTACTCTTGGGGGACGGGACGCGCCCACAAGGCGACTGGATTGGCTTTCGGGAGCTGCCGCACGGCGGTTTTTACTTCCAAGCCTTCCAGGGCTACACCGGGGACCTTTTGGTACGGGAGCTGGACCTCCCTTCCTTCCGGCGGGCCGCGGAGGCCCTGGGCGGGGAGCCCTTGGCGCTTGCCGACGCCGCCTTCCTCTTTTGGGCCCTGCCCCGGCTCCCCTTGGCGGTGGTATGGTGGGAGGGGGACGATGAGCTGCCTCCCAAGGTCACGATGCTGTTCGACCGCACGGCGGGACGGTACCTGCCCCCTGAGGGGCTGGCCATCCTGGGGAGGATCCTGTGTCAGCGACTGATCCAGGCGGCAAGGGTTTGAAGCTGGCGGTGGCAGGTAAGGGCGGGGTGGGGAAGACCACCCTGGTGGCCCTGCTGGCGCGGGAGGCGGCCGCCCGGGGCTGGCGGGTGCTGGCGGTGGACGCCGACCCAGACGCTAACCTGGCCGCCACCTTAGGGATCCAGGCCCCCATCGTCCCCTTGGCGGAGCAGGAGGTGCTGATCGCCCAGCGGGCCGGCCGGGAGGGCCTGGTAAAGCTGAACCCCACCGTGGACGATATCCCCGAGCGCTATTGGGTGGAGCATCAGGGAGTCCGGCTCCTGGTGCTGGGGGGGATCGGCAAGGGGGGTGGGGGCTGCGCCTGCCCCGCCAACGCCTTCCTGCGAGCCCTGCTTAGACACCTGGTCCTCCGCCGCGATGAAATGGTGCTGGTGGACATGGAAGCGGGGATCGAGCACCTGGGCCGGGGCACCGCCCAAGGGGTGGACGCCCTGCTTGTGGTGGTAGACCCCGACGCAAGGAGCCTGGACACTGCCGTCCGCACCCTCCGCCTGGCCGGGGAGCTAGGTCTGGAGCGCGCCTTCGCCGTGGCCAATAAGGTTCGGGATGAAGACGACGAGGCCTTCATCCGGGAGGGCCTCCCCCCAGGCCTGTCCTTGCTCGGTTCCCTTCCCTTCCGCGAAGACCTGTGGCTCCCCGGCAGGGGGGGGCTCCCCCCGGCGCCGCCCCAGATCAAGACCCTGCTTTCCGAACTTTTTCGTTTGACCCAGCCTTGAATTCCACTTGTCCGCAAAAAAGCCCCTCGCTATATTGGCTATCGGAGCTTTCCCGCATCCAAGGGAGGGGGGAGATGTCCAGGATCATCGCGCGGGCGGCCATTCGGGGCGCACACAAGTACGTGGAGCAGGCGGGGAAGGAGCTCTCCGAGGCGATAGAGGCTTACGGTCCCAAGAAGAAGGTGGAGTTCCCCAACACAGCCTATTTCCTGCCCTTGACCTTGGCCATGACTGGCCTGGAAGTGCAGACCCTGGCCGANGCCCAGGAGGCCCTGGCCCGTGCACGGGAGCTGCTTCCCCCTGTCCCCGAGGAGCGGCTGTGGCTGCCGTACCTGGGGCCGGCCTTAGATGCCGGGATCGCCACCCTGATCGCNCAGGAGGTGATCGAGGCCCTGAAGTACGTGCGGGGGGAGGAGCCCGAGGGGATCTGGCTTGGATTCACCGACGATGCCATCCTCAGGACCCAGGGGATCAAGCTGGTGGACGGGCGGATGCCGGGGTTCGCCGCCTGCGTGGGGGGGCTGCCCACGGTGGAGGAGGCGGTAGAGCTGGCCCGGGCCCTGCAGGAGAGGAACATCCTGGTATTTATGGCCTCCCACACCCGCGGGGTGTCCATGGCGGAGCAGCTTGCCGAGGCCGGGATCGAAATGAACTGGGACACCTTCCTGGTGCCCTACGGCAAGGACACCTCCGCGGCGGTACACGCCCTCAATTTCGCGGCGAGGGCGGCCATGACCTTCGGGGGGATAAAGCCCGGGGACCTGGAGGCGGCCCGCAAGATACTTCTATACAACAAGGAGCGGGTGCACGCCTTCGTCCTGGCCCTGGGAGCGGACCTGCCTCCCGAGGATGGGGGGCAGCTCCTCACCGATGAGAAGTACGCCACTGCCGCCGGGGCGATAAACTTCGGCTTCCCGGTGGTGGCCGACGTGCCCATCCCCCAGATCCTGCCCCGAGGCATCTGCACCTACGAGCACGTGGTCTCCAACATCCCCAGGGACCGGCTGGTCCCCAAGGCCATCGAGGTGCGGGGGCTGAAGATCAAGGTGTCCGAGGTCCCCATCCCCGTGCCCTACGGGGCGGGCTTTGAGGGGGAGAGGGTCAGAAAGGAGCAAATGCATGTGCAGTTCGGNGGCAAGTACTCCGANGCCTTCGAGCTCCTCCGCGGCCGGCCCATGGGCGAGGTGGAGGACGGCCGAATCGTCCTCATCGGCCCAGACATCGACCAGGTGGAGGAAGGGGGGGCCCTGCCCCTGGGGGTGATCGTGGAGGTGGCCGGCCGCCGGTTCAAGGAAGACTTCGAGTCGGTTCTGGAGCGGAGGATCCACGAGTACATCTCCTGGGCCAACGGCGTATTCCACATGGGTCAGCGGGCCATCCCTTGGATCCGGATCAGCAAGGAGGCGTTCAAGAAGGGTTTCCGCCTCCGCCACTACGGCGAGATCCTGGTGGCCAAGTTCCACGAGGACTTCTCCGGGATCGTGGACAAGGTCCAGGTGACCCTGATCACCGATCCGGACAAGATAAAGGAGCCCCTGAAGGAGGCCAAGGAGATCTACCGCCGGCGCGACGAGCGGATCGCCGGCCTTAAGGATGAGGACGTGGACACCTTCTACTCCTGTGTCCTTTGCCAGTCGTATGCCCCCACCCACGTGTGCGTGGTCACCCCCCAGCGGCTGGGGCTGTGCGGAGCCTACACCTGGCTGGACTGCGCCGCCTCCCACGAGATGGACCCCCACGGACCCAACCAACCCATCAAGAAGGGGGAGACCCTGGACCCGGTACTGGGCCAGTGGCGGGGGGTGAATGAGTACGTCAAGAGGGCGTCGGACGGGAACCTGGAGCGGGTGAGCATGTACTCCATCATGCAGGACCCCCAGACCTCGTGTGGGTGCTTTGAGTGCATCGTGGCGGTGCTCCCTGAGGCCAACGGGGTGATGATCGTCAACCGGGAGTTCACCGACATGACCCCCATCGGGATGCCGTTTTCCACCATGGCGGGCCAGATCGGGGGCGGGATCCAGACCCCGGGCTTTCTGGGCATTGGAAAGCTGTACATAACCAGTGAGAAGTTCATCTCCGCGGAAGGGGGGATCCGGCGGGTGGTATGGATGCCCAAGGAGCTCAAGGAGGAGATCGCCGACCGGCTCAAGCGGAGGCTTAAGGAGATCGGCGAGCCGGAACTCATGGACAAGATCGCCACTGAGGAAGAGGCCACCACCCCCGAGGAGCTACTCGAGTTCCTGGAGCGGGTAGGGCATCCGGCCCTGGAGATGGAGCCCTTGATCTAGGAAGGAGGGGGGATGGCCAAGAAGCTAACCGGGATAGAGATCTACAAGCTCCTCCCCCGCACCAACTGCGGGGACTGTGGTTTCCCCACCTGCATGGCCTTCGCCATGCAGGTGGCGGCCAAGAAGGCCCCACTGGACCAGTGCCCCCACGTCTCGGAGGAGGCCAAGGCAGCCCTGGGGGAAGCCCAGGCCCCGCCCATGCGTACGGTGACCATCGGTGCAGGGGAGCACGCCTGGTCGGTGGGCGGGGAGACGGTGCTATTCCGCCACGAGGAGAAGTTCCACCGCCCCTGCGCCCTGGCGGTGCGGCTCGGGGACGACCTCCCCCCAGGGGAACTGCAGGGGAAGGTGAAGGAAGCCTCCTCCCTTAGGTTCGTGCGCATCGGCCAGGAGATCGGGGTGAACCTCATCGCCCTGGAGCACCGCGGGGGGGACTTCCCCACGGCGGCGACCGCCGCGGGGGAAGCCACCGATCTCCCCCTCCTCCTTATGTGCGAGGACCCGGAGGCCATGGGGAAGGCCCTGGAGTCCTGCGGGGAAGGGCGGCCCCTCATCTACGCCGCCACCCCGGAGAACCTTCCGGCCATGGGGGAGCTGGCGAAGGAGCATTCTTGTCCCTTGGCGGTGCGGGGCACGGGCTTGGAGGAGCTCGCCCAACTGACGGAAAGCCTCAAGGGGATGGGGGTGGAGGACCTGGTCCTGGACCCCGGCACCCGGGGCCTCCTCCCCACCTTGACGGAGCTGGTGCGCCTCAGGCGGCTGGCCCTGGAGAAGACTTTCCGCCCCTTGGGCTACCCCACCTTGGCCTTGGCGGAGGCGGAAGATTCCTTCGACGTTTTGGCCCAGGGGGTAGCGTTCGTGTGCAAGTACGCCTCAGTGGTGGTGTTGCCCCCCCTCGGCCCGGAGCTAGCCCTGCCCATCCTCACCGCCCGCCAGAATATCTACACCGACCCCCAGGTACCCAACGCCATCGAAGCAAAGCTATACGAAGTGGGCAGCCCCGGCCCTGACTCCCCGGTCCTGGTCACCACCAACTTCGCCCTCACCTACTTTACGGTGGAGGGGGAGGTGGAGCGCAGCAAGGTGCCGGCCTACATCGCGGTGGTGGACACCGAGGGCCTGGGGGTGCTCAACGCCTATGCCGACGACCGGCTCACGGCGGAGAAGATCATAAAGACGGTGAAAGAGTACGGGGTAATGGAGCGGGTGAACCACAACAAGCTCATCATCCCAGGGCTGGTGGCGGTCCTCAGGATGGAGATCCAGGAGGAATCGGGTTGGGAGGTGATCGTGGGGCCGGAAGATGCCGCGGGCATCCCGGCCTTCCTCAGGAACGAGTGGAAACCCAACTGAAGGGGGNAATTTTGTTCCGGGTGACCTTCCTCCCGGAGGGGAAGGAGGCCGAGGTTCCAGGGGGAACAACCCTCCTGGAGGCAGCGGCTGCCGCAGGGACAGAGCTCGCAAGTGTGTGCGGCGGCGAGGGGATCTGTGGCCGTTGCCGGCTGATCGTCCGCCAGGGCAAGGTGAAAGCAGAGCCCACTCTCCACCTGTCCCGGGAGGAGATAAAGGAGGGCTACGTCCTCGCCTGTCAGGCCAGGGTAATGGGGGACGTGGTAGTCGAGGTACCCCCTGAGTCCCTGGCGGAGCGGGCGGTGGCTGTGGACCTGGACGCCCAGGGGTTCCTTGCCCCGGAGGCCGAGGCCCGAGCCGCCTTCACCCTTGAGCCCCTGGTGCGGAAGCTTTTCCTCCGCCTTCCACTCCCCACCCTTGAGGACAACGTCGGCGACCAGGAGAGGGTCTTCCGGGAGGTGCGCAAAGCCATCGATGCCCCGATCCTTCAGGCGGGCCTTAAAGTCCTCCAGGCGCTTCCAGGGGTCCTGCGCAAAAGCGGCTGGCGGGTCACGGTTACGGTGGCCCAGCGGGGCGGGACGGTGGAGCTCCTGCAGGTGGAGCCCCGGGACCGGTCCGGAGAGGCCTATGGTGTCGCGGTGGACGTGGGGACCTCCACGGTGGTAGCCCACCTTCTGGACCTGAACACCGGCCGCACCCTGGATGCTGAGGCCAAGTACAACTCCCAGCGGGCCTTCGGGGAAGAGGTGACCCGGAGGATCATCGCCGTTGAGCGGGAGGGCGTGGAGAGGCTCCAGTCCCCGTTGGCGAGGGACATAACCGACCTCGTCTCCCTCATGGTGGAGCGCCAGGGGGTGAGGCTTGCGGATCTGATAGCTGTGCTTTGTGCAGGTAACACCGCCATGACTCACTTCCTTTTGGGCCTGCCGCCGGGAGCTCTACGCCGCCACCCTTACGTAGCGACGGCCCTCTCCCCTCCCCCNGTCCGNGCGGCGGAGGTGGGGATCCGGATCAACCCCAGGGGACTCCTCTACGTGATGCCCGGGATCGGGGGATGGGTTGGGGGGGACATCACAGCCGGGATCCTGGCCACCGGGATCCATAAATCCAAAGATCTCGTTCTGTTCATCGACATCGGGACGAACGGGGAGATCGTGCTAGGCTCAGGGGACTGGCTCGTGGCCTGTTCGGCCTCGGCCGGGCCGGCCTTTGAGGGGGCGGGGGTCACCTGTGGGATGCGGGCCGGCCGCGGGGCGATCGCCCAGGTGGAGTTCACCCCGAAGGGGATCAAGTACAGAACCGTGGGGGAGGCTCCCCCGCGGGGCCTCTGCGGCTCTGGGCTCATCGATGCCATCGCCGGCATGTTCCGGGCCGGCTATATCGACCGGGCCGGCCGCCTCAGGCCGGATGGCGAGAGGGTCCTGGAGCGTGACGGGGAGCTGGCCTTCGTCCTGGTACCGGAGGGGGAGGCCGAGAGGGAGATCGTGATCACCCAGAGGGACATAGAAAACGTGCTCAGAGCCAAGGCCGCCATCTACGCCGGGGTCTCGATCCTCCTCAACGAGATGGGGATCCGAATAGACGAGGTTTCCAGGATCTACATCGCCGGGGCCTTCGGGAGCCACCTGGACCTATGGAATGCGGTCACCTTGGGCCTCGTGCCCGACGTTCCCCTTGAGCGAATAAGGTTCTTGGGTAACACGTCCCTTGCCGGGGCGAAGCTCGCCCTCCTTTCCAAGGCGGCCTTCGAGGAGGCCCAGGGAATCGCCGAGCAGGTTACCTACTACGACCTCATAAGCTGCCCCTACTACTATGACGAGTTCATGGCCGCCAAGTTCCTGCCTCACACCGATCTCTCCCGTTTCCCAACGGTCACGAAGGCCCTGAAGCTGGGAGAACCGGTATGAGGCCTTTCACCATCGCGGTGGCAGGTAAGGGCGGGACGGGGAAAACGACCCTGGCTGCCCTGATCATCGAGTGCCTCCGGCGCCAGGGGCCGGTCCTGGCGGTGGATGCCGATCCTAATTGCAATCTGGGCGAGGCCCTAGGCCTTGAGGTGAAGCGGACGATCGGCCAGCTCAGGGATGATGTGCTGGAGCGGATCGCAGACCTCCCCCCAGGGGTACCCAAGGACCAGATCCTGGAGCTCGGACTGCATGAGTGCTTGGTTGAGGACGAGGGGGTGGACCTCCTCACCATGGGCCATGGGGAGGGGCCGCGGTGCTACTGCATGGTCAACCATGTGCTGCGGCGGGTCATCGACACGCTGCGAGGGAACTACCGGTATGTGGTTCTGGACAACGAGGCGGGGATGGAACACCTGTCCCGCCGCACCACCCAGGACGTGGATGCCTTGCTGGTTGTGGCAGAACCGAACCCGGTCTCCCTGAGAGCGGCGGCGAGGATCAAGGAGATCGCGGAAGAGCTCGGGCTCCGGGTGAGGAGTAAGTTCCTGGTGCTCAACCGACTCCAGGGGGACCTGCCCCGGGGGCTGGAAGGGCCGATCCGGGAGTTGGGCCTTCCGCTCCTCGGGACGGTCCCGTATGACCCGGAAGTGGAGGGACTTTCCACGGCAGGCCGGCCTCTGAGGGAGCTCCCTCCAGGTTCCCCGGCCAGTCTAGCTGTGGAAGGGATCTTGAAGAAATTGCGGTTGGGAAAGGAGGGGTGATGGGCGTAGAGGTCCCCGATGTGCGAGAAAGCTGGCCCCAGGCGATCTACACTGTGACCCTGGGCGCGACCCCGGAGGAGGGCGGTACGCGGACGAAGAAGATCACCGTGGGGGGCGAGAGGGCCTTGCCCTTCCATCACTTCGACGGGGAGATCCCCCATCCCCCTGTAGTGGCCATGGAGGTGTGGGATATCCCGGGGGAGGACTGGCCGCAGGCGGTGCGGACCCCCTTCGCCGACGTGATGGACGACCCTGGGAGATGGGCGGAAAAGTGTGTGGAGTATGGGGCCCAGCTCATCTGCCTGCGCCTGGTGGGCTGCGATCCGGCCGGGAGGGACAAGGGCCCCGAGGAGGCAGTGAAGGCGACCCGCAGGGTGCTCCAGTCCGTGGGGGTGCCGCTAATCATCTGGGGCTGCGGGAACGCAGACAAGGACAACGAAATCTTCCCGGCGGTGGCCGAGGCAGCCCAAGGGGAGAACTGCCTTTTGGGCACCATCACCGAAGACAACTACAAGACCCTCACCGCGGTGGCCACCGCCTATGGGCACAAGGTGATCGCCGAATCCCCGGTGGACATAAACATCGCCAAGCAGGTGAACATCCTGGCCATGGACGCGGGCTTTCCCTTAGAGAACCTGGTGATCTACCCCTCCTCCGGGGCCCTGGGGTATGGGATCGAGTACGTGTACTCCATCATGGAGAGGACGCGCATCGCGGGGCTGCGGGGGGACAAGCTCATGGCCATGCCGATCCTTTGTGACATCGGCCGGGAGGCCTGGGGGGTGAAGGAGGCCCGGGCCCCAAGGGAGGAGGTCCCCCAGTGGGGGGATGAGCAGGCGCGGGGCCCTTACTGGGAGGCGGCCACCGCCTACATGTACCTTCTGGCTGGGGCGGACATCCTGATCATGCGGCATCCGGAGGCGGTGGGGGCGGTCAAGCGAACCATCGCCGAGCTCATGGGGGAGGGGGCATGATTCTGATCGGGGAGCGGATAAACGCGGGCTTTAAGGACATCGCCCGAGCCATCCGAGACCACGATCCCGGGCCGATTGCCGACTGGGCCCGGCGGCAAGCTGCCGCCGGGGCGGACTACCTGGACGTCAACATCGGCGCTGCTTCCAGAGACCCCGCCGACATGGCCTGGCTGGTGGGGGTGGTGCAGGAGGCGGTCCCCACTCCGATCTCGGTGGACAGCAACCGCCCGGAGGTCCTCAAGGCGGGCCTTTCCGCCCTGGACGGCCGCCCGGCCCTGGTCAACTCCACCACCGCTGACGACGCCAAGCTGGAGCAGATAGTCCCCCTAGCGGCCGAGTACGGGGCGGGCATCATCGGGGTGGCCATGGACGAGCGGGGCAGCCCCCAGGACGTGACCCGGCGGGTGGAGAACGGGGCCAAGATCTTCGTTGCTTGTGTGGAGGCGGGGATCCCCCCGGAGAAGATCTTTCTGGACCCGGTACTGATGCCCATCCGGTTCATGCAGGAGCAGACCCCCAAGGTGCTCGAGGCGATCCGGGAGTACACCCTGCTTTCCGACCCGCCCCCCCACATCTCAGTGGGCCTGTCCAACATCGCCTCCAAGACCAAGGAGAGGTCCCTAATCGCCCGCACGTTCCTGGTAATGGCCATGGCGGTAGGACTGGATGCGGCCATCTGCAACGTGCTGGACGAGGAGCTGTGGGCGGCGGTGGCCACCGCCGAGCTGATCTTNAACCGGGAGATCTACTCGGATGGGTATCTCAAGGCCTTCCGCATGCGCCGGGGTCAGGTTGATGCCCGGTGAGGCAGGGGTCTACAGAAGAAAGGGTAGAAATGGACCAGGGGGAGCTCGTTGAAAGGCTGACCCCCATCCTGGCCCGCTACCGGGGGAAACGTGGGGGGCTCATTCCCTTGCTCCAAGAGGTCCAAGGGGAGCTGGGGTACTTGCCGGAGGAAGCCCTGCGGCTGGTAGCCGACGCCCTTGACCTCACCCTGGCCCAGGTGTGCGGCGTGGCCTCCTTTTATGCCCAGTTCTACTTCGAGCCCCGGGGGAGACATGTGATCCGGGTATGCACCGGCACCGCCTGTCACATTCGGGGGGCTCCTGGGATCCTGGCCCGCTTGGAACAGGAACTTGGGATAAGCCCGGGCGAGACCACCGAGGACATGGCATTCACCCTGGAGACGGTGAACTGCGTGGGGTGCTGTGCCCTGGCCCCGGTGGTGGTGGTAGATGATCGGGTCCTCAAAAAGAGGGCCCACAAAAAGCTTTGGGAGTGGGTCCGCAAGCGGAGGGTTGAATGAGGCTCAAAAGCCCAGAGGAACTTTTCGCCCTGCAAGGGGAGCTCTCCCAAGGTGCGGACCGAGCCCGGGTGCGGGTGTGTTGTGGTACCGGTTGCCGGGCCGCCGGTGGCGAGGAGGTGCTTTCCGCCTTCCGTCGGGAGGTGGAGCGCCGTGGCCTCGCCGTTGAGGTCACCAGCTCCGGCTGCCAGGGCTGGTGTGAACGGGGGCCGCTGGTGTCCGTGGAACACGCCCGCCTGTTTTACCTGGGCGTGGACCCACAGGACGTGCCGGCCATCGTGGACCACACCCTGCTTCGGGGCCGCCCTCTGCCCAGGCTCCTTTACCAGGACGAAACCGGAAGGCCGATGCCTTGGCGGGACGAGATCCCCTTTTACCGCAAACAGATGCGAGTGATCCTGCGTAATTGTGGCCGCATCGACCCCACCGACATCAGGGATTACATCCGGGTCGGGGGCTATTCCGCCTTGGCCAGGGTTCTAAAAGAGATGTCCCCAGAGGGGGTGATCGAGGAGGTCAAGCGCTCAGGCCTCCGAGGCCGCGGCGGAGCTGGCTTCCCCACCGCCCGTAAGTGGGAGCTCTGCCGGGCCCAGCCCAATACCCCCAAGTACCTGATCTGTAATGGAGATGAAGGGGATCCTGGGGCGTTTATGGATCGGAGCGTACTGGAAGGGGACCCACACTCGGTGATCGAGGGGATGATCATCGCCGCCTATGCCATTGGGGATATCCCCGAGGGTTACATCTACGTGCGGGCCGAGTATCCATTGGCGGTCAAGCACCTGGGGATCGCCATTGCCCAAGCGGAGGAGCTGGGACTTTTGGGGGAGGACATCTTGGGGACCGGCTTCTCCTTCCGCCTGGAAATAAAGCGCGGAGCCGGGGCGTTCGTGTGTGGGGAGTCCACCGCCCTGATGTACTCCATCGAGGGCCAGCGGGGCATGCCCCGGCAGACCCCGCCTCGCTCGGTGGAGCGGGGACTATGGAGAAAGCCCACGGTCCTGAACAACGTCAAGACCTTCGCCTGTGTGCCNGTGATCATCTCCCGCGGGGCGGACTGGTTCGCCGGGATCGGGACCCAAAACTCCAAAGGCACCCAGGTATTCGCCCTCACNGGGAAGGTGCGGAATACCGGGCTGGTGGAGGTCCCCATGGGGATTACCGTCCGAGAGCTGGTGTACGAGATCGGAGGGGGACCCAGGGAAGGACGGATCAAGGCGGTGCAAATCGGGGGCCCCTCCGGGGGGTGCATCCCGGAGGCCCTATTTGATACCCCCGTCGACTTCGACTCGCTCCAGGAGATNGGGGCGATGATGGGCTCCGGGGGACTGGTGGTGATGGACGAGTCGGACTGCATGGTGGCCATTGCCCGCTACTTCCTCTCCTTTACCCAGGCCGAATCCTGTGGCAAGTGCACCCCCTGTCGGGTAGGTACCTACAGGATGCTCAAGATCATGGACCGGATCGTGGAGGGGAAGGGCAAGCCCGAAGATCTGGAGGAGCTCGAGCGATTGGGCCACTGGATCAAGGAGACCTCTCTATGTGGCCTGGGGCGCAGCGCCCCCAACCCGATCCTCACCACGCTGCGCCATTTCCGCGAAGAGTACCTCACCCACATTCGGGACCGGTACTGTCCGGCCGGAACCTGTCGGTCCCCCGGCCACTTCCGTATCGACCCGGAGGAGTGCATCTGGTGNGGGCTCTGCCAGGAGGCCTGTGAAGAGGGAGCGGTGCGCGAGGACCGGAGGGGGTTCTACATCGACCCCAGGCTCTGTACCGGCTGCGGCCGCTGCCAGGCGGTGTGCCCCACCGGGGCGGTGCTGTTGGTGAAGGAGGTAGCGGTGTGACGGTGACCACAAGTTGCCCNGTGCTTGCAACGAAAGAGGAGTTGAAGAAATTCGCCCGGGAGGAGATGTGCGGCCGCTGCCTCCCCTGCCCGGCCGGGGTGCTCACCGCCATCTCCCTCCTGGAGCGTCTTTCCCAGGGAGAGGGGACGGAGAGGGATCTAGAAAGACTTTTTGCCATTGGGGAGTACCTCCCCCAACTAGCCCGCTGCCCGCGGGGCCAACGGGCCGGGGAGCAGCTGGCCCAGTCCCTGAAAGAGGAAGAAGCGTTTCGAGCCCATCTGGCANGCCGCTGCCCGGCTGGGGACTGCCAGGGTCTCGTCAAGTACCGGGTGATCCCAGAGAGATGCACCATGTGTGGTCGCTGCCGGGAGGTCTGCCCCCAGGACGCCATCCTAGGGGAACCCTANGTGGCCTANCGGGGAGACAATCGACCCTACGAGATAGTCCCTAAGCTGTGTGACGGCTGTGGCCTCTGTCAGGAGGCCTGCCCGGAAGAGGCGATTGAGCGCCTGTAAGGAGGGGCAATGGAGGAGCGGGTCACACTGACCATAGATGGGGCCGAGGTTCAGGTCCCCAAAGGCACTACAGTGTTNCAGGCCGCCCGGAACTTGGGAATCGAGATCCCTCATCTTTGTTATCTGGAGGGCCTGGCCCCTGGCGGCGCGTGTCGGCTGTGCCTGGTGGAGCTGGACGGGAGACGGTTGGTTCCAGCCTGTACCCAGCGAGTGCGGGAAGGGATGGAGGTGAAAACGAACTCGCCTCGGGTACTCGAGGCCCGCAGGTTCGTCCTGGAGTTGATCTGGTCTGTCCACCCTGGGGACTGCACCACCTGTGAGGCCTCTGGGACCTGTGCCCTGCAGCGATACACCTACGAACTGGGGATTGAAAAACCGTTGCCGGTGGAGCTTCCCCAAGAGNCGGAGGTGGACCGGGANAGCCCCTTCATAGAGAGGGACCTCAGGTTGTGTATCCTGTGCGGCCGCTGCGTGCATGCTTGTCGGGAGCTCTCCCAAGGGATCCTGGATTACATGCGCCGGGGAATGCTCACCCTGATCAGCACCCCGTTGGGGAAGACCCTGGATGAGGTCGGCTGTGACTTCTGCGGCAACTGCATCGCCGTCTGCCCGGTGGGGTGTCTAGTGGAGAAGGACCGCAAGTTCCGAGGCCGGGAGTGGGAGCTTTCCCCAATCCGTTCCACTTGTGTCCTGTGCGGNGCGGGCTGCGAGCTCGTGTTGGACATGGGACGGGGGGAGGTAGTGCGGGCCCGGCCCGGCAAGGATGGATACCTCTGCGCAAGAGGCAAGTTCGGCTGGGACTTCTCGGCGAGCCAGGAGCGCCTTAGGACCCCCCTCATCCGGGAGGGGAAGGGATTCCGGGAGGCGAGTTGGGAGGAGGCCCTGGGACTCATTGCCGAGAAGCTCGGGGAGATCAGGAAGCGAGAGGGTCCACAGGCCGTGGGGGGGCTTGCCGGGGCCCACCTTCCGACCGAGGCCTTATACGCCTTCGGGCGCTTCGTGCGGGGGACACTGGGCGCGGGGAACCTGGACCTCTTCCCCGGGCACATCACCCCTGAGGAGGCCATGGTCCTCTTCCGGATGGGGACGACGGTAGAGGAGCTGGAGGAGGCCGAGGTCATCCTGGCAGTAGGCCCTGCGCTGGGCGAGTCGTACCCCAGGGTGAGGGTGGCGATCAAGCGCGCCTTAAAGCGCGGAGCGAAACTGATCGTCGTGGACCCGCTGTCTTCGGAGCTGGCCCGGCTGGCCCAGGTACACCTACGTCCCCGACCTGGAAAGGAAGCCACCGTTTTGGCCGCCTTGGCCCGGGAGCTCCACCAACAGGGCCCGGCGGCGGGGAAACCTCCGGATGAGCTGTGGGAGCACCTCGATGAGTTGGACNTAGAGGGCCTGGATGAGGCGGTCCGGCTCCTTTCTTCGGGCAAAGGGATGGTGGTATTGGGGGCGGCTGCCCCCGGGTTGTTGTCCTGGGCCGGGGCGCTCCTTTCCCTGTCCGGCCGGCCCCGGGGGCTGGTGCTGGCCTCCCCCTGGGCCAACCTATGGGGCGCCCTTGCCGCGGGCATACACCCCGAGCTCCTTCCCGGGCCACGCCCCTTAGATAAGTCCGGAGGGGAGTGGCTTTCCCAGATTTGGGGACGGCTCGTTCCCGAGGGGGGGCTAGACGGGCCTCGCATGTTGTCTTCAGACTCCCCCCTGAAGGCCCTCTACCTCCTGGGAGCCGATCCAGTGGCCATGGCCCCAGGGCCCCAGGGCCTCAAAGAAAGGCTTTCCGAGCTGGAACTCCTCGTGGTACAGGACCTGTTCCTCACCCCCACCGCCCAGCTCGCCCATGTGGTCCTCCCCCTGCGGAGCTTCGTGGAGGAACAGGGTACGCTTCTCCTCCCCGGCGGAAAACGCCGGCGCCTGGCCACGGCCGTGCGGACGGACCTTCCTCCCACCTGGCGAGTGTTCCGGGATCTGTCGGAGCGGCTGGGATTCCCCTGGGAGGTACGCTCCGTCCGCGATGTGGAGCGGGAGCTGGTTGGACTGCTGGGTGCGCCGGGGGATGTGCCTCTCCCCCCTGTGCCCCCTACCGAGCCCGAAGAGAAGGGGTTGTTGACAGTCACCTACTTCCCCAGGTTCGCCTTGCCCGAGTCGGCCTGGTCGAAACGGTCCCGGCTGGCGGAGTTGACCCCAACCTGCGATTCCGTGGGGCTGAGCCCAGATGATGCCGAAGCGTTGGGGTTGCGGGAAGGACAGGAAGTGAAGATCTCCTCTTCTCATGGTGAGGCACGGGGGCGGGTCTGGCGATGGGATGCCCTTCCTCCGGGAACAGTGGCGGTTCCCTTTGCACTTTCAGCCAAGCTGGGACCGGGCGCCTTTGGGCCTCCCCTGCAGGTGGCTGTGGAGCCTGCCCAGGAGGTGAACTGATGGACACCATGAAGACCGGCGTGATCAAGGTGAGCAAGCGGCAGCGGGAGGTATCCACGGCATTTGATCGGGCCCGGGAGCTTCGGCCCTGCCCATTCGGGGTCGGTGGGACCTGTTGCAAGGCTTGTTTTATGGGGCCCTGCCGGGTCAGGGAGGACGGCCGGGTAGGGGTGTGCGGGGCTACCGCCGCCTCCATCGCCGCCAAGAACTTCGCCCGCATGGTAGCCGGCGGGGCCTCCGCCCACTCCGACCATGGGCGGGAGGTGGCCCTCTTGTTCCTGGCTGCCGCCCGGGGAGAGGCGCCGGGATACGAGATCAGGGACGAGGGAAAACTCCGAATGCTGGCCCACATCCTGGGGATCGACCCCCAAGGGAAGGGGAAGGAGGAGCTGGCCATAGAAGTAGGAGAAAGGTTGCTTGCCGACTTCGGCCGCCAGGAAGGGGAGCTTTCCCTCCTTTCCCGGGCTCCAGAGCGCAGGCAGGAGAGATGGCGCCGGCTAAGAATCGCGCCCCGGGGCATCGACCGGGAGGTGGTGGAGATGCTCCACCGCACCTCCATCGGAGTGGATCAGGATCCGGTGAACATCCTACTGCAGGCGGCCCGCACCGCCCTGGCCGACGGCTGGGGTGGGTCCATGATCGCCACCGAGCTCCAAGATGTACTTTTCGGCACCCCGGAGCCACTGCGGGCGAAAGTAGACCTGGGGGTGCTGCAGGAAGATCAGGTGAACATCATAGTGCATGGGCATGAGCCNATGCTCCCGGAGCTCCTGATCCAGGCGGCCGAGGACGAGGAGCTCCTCGAGCTGGCCCGAAAGAAGGGGGCCAGCGGGATCAACCTGGCCGGGATCTGCTGCACCGCCAACGAGATCCTGATGCGGCACGGGATCCCGGTGGCGGGGAGCTTCCTCCACCAGGAGCTGGCCATCATGACCGGGGCGGTGGACGTGATGGTGGTGGACGTACAGTGTGTNATGCCCTCCCTGCCCACAGTGGCTTCTTGTTTCCACACCCAGATCATTACCACCTCGGAAAAGGCCAAGATCCCCGGGGCCACGCATCTTCCGTTCCACCACGAAAACGCCCTGGATGTGGCCAAGGAGATCGTGCGACGGGCCATCGAGAACTACCCCAAGCGCGGTCCGGTGGACATCCCCAAAAGCTCCATTGACCTCGTCGCCGGCTTTAGCCACGAGGCCATCAACTACATCCTGGGGGGGCGGTACCGCGCCACCTACCGGCCGCTTAACGACGCGGTGATAGACGGTCGCATCCGAGGGGTAGTGGGAGTAGTGGGCTGCAACAACCCCCGGGTGAATGCCGGCTATGTTCACACCACCCTGATCCGGGAGCTGATCGCCCACAACATCCTGGTGCTCACCACCGGCTGTGGGGCCATCACCGCCGCCCGAGCCGAGCTTTTGATCCCGGAGGCGGCGGAGCTGGCGGGGGCCGGGCTCCGGGAGGTATGCGAGGCGGTGGGTATCCCGCCAGTGCTGCATATGGGCTCCTGTGTGGACAACTCCCGGCTCTTAGTGGCGGCCACCGAGATGGTGCGGATCGGGGGCTTGGGGGATGACATCTCCGAGGTGCCGGTGGCCGGCTGCGCCCCGGAGTGGATGTCGGAGAAAGCGGTAGCGATCGGGCATTACTTCGTCGCCTCCGGGGTCCCAGTGGTGTTCGGCGTGGGCTTCCCCACCCTGGGGAGTGAGACCACCTCCGAGTTCCTCTTCGAGGGGATCGGGGAGCTGGTGGGCGGCAAGTGGATATACGAACCGGACCCGGTGGAAATGGCCCGGATTTTGATAGAGCTCATCGAGGAGCGGCGGCGAGCGCTTAAGCTTCAGGACACCTACACCTAAGGGCGGCCCGCCGCAGGAGCGCCAGCACCCCGGGGAGGTCCTGGGGATGGTAGGCCTGGGGGGAAAGGCCACAGGGAGGGGTGATCAAGTCCCCCGGCCGGAAATCCCGCACCTGTCCGGGCTCTCGGATGCCCCAGGCGATTCGCTTGCCCTTTCTGGGATAGTAGAGGGTGATGTCGTAGCGGGAGGCGTCGAAGCTGATGATGTCGATAGCGTTGCAGGAAAAAAGCTGGTCCCATTGCATGTTCCCGCACACGTGCACCCCCCGCACTACCGGGAACTCGGAGAAGATGGCCTCCCATAGGGGAATGTAGTCGAAGCCCGCCTGACCTAGGGCCGGCTCGTCCAAAAACAGGATGATCTCCTGGGCGGAAAGGCCGTCCAGAATCCGCTCCACGTGGTGATAGATCCTGAGGAGCGCCTCGTCCTCCCCGTAGCCTGCGAGGATCAAGGTGGCCGGCCCGATGGCCTGCACCTTGACCACCTGGAACCGGTGGCGCTTGAACTCGGAAAGGGCGCTCAGCTCCCCGGGCCGCTTTATATAGGACAGCATGGCGTCCCCCAGGGAGGGGAGCTCGGGGAGGAAGGGGATGTCGTGCTTTAGGCTGTAGCGCACCGCCGCCTCCACGTCCGAGAGAGGCAAGGACCCTATCTGGGTTATGCGCTTTTTCAGCCTTTCGTAAAGGAACATGGGGCTAGTTTAAGCCCCAAGGCCGGGGAGATAAACTGGCGTGGATGGACGATCTGTGTGGGGTGATCCTGGCCGGCGGGGACGGGGGGAGGCTGGGGCGGGACAAGGCCCGCCTCTTCCTGGGGAGAGAGCCTGTGCTTGTCAGGTTGGTGAGGCTCCTCTCCGACCTCTGCCCGGAGGTGCTGGTGGCGATAGGGAAGCGGCGCCGCCTGGGCTTTCGCGTGGCTACCCCCTTGGTGGAAGACCTCCTCCCCGGGCGGGGGCCGCTTTCCGGGCTCCACGCCGGCCTTTCCTACGCCTCGCGCCCGCTATGTCTGGTAGTAGCCTGTGACATGCCCTTCCTATCCCCGAAGCTTCTGGCCCGACTGTGCCAAGCCGCCTCCCCCGGCAGGACGGTGGCCTTCCGGATCCGGGGCTACATCGAGCCCTTCCCCGGGCTTTACCCCAAGGGGCTCCTCCCTCAGGTGGAAGAGGCCATCCGGACCGGGGAGCTGGGGGTGCAGGCCCTGTTCCGCCGGGTGCCTCACCTCCTCCTCCCCGAGGGGGAGGCGCGGGCCGCCGATCCCCAGCTCCTCTCCTTCGTCAACGTGAACACCCCCGGGGACCTGGATGGGCTTGTCGAAGGGGAAAGGGAGGCGCCTTGAGACGGGTGCGGATCCTGAGGTTCGAGGGCGAAAGCTGGGAGGGGCGGGAGGACTGGGTGGCGGAGGAAGGGCTTATTGAGCTCGAGATCGCCTCTGGAAGTCCCCTTTATCTTTCCTGCACCCCGGAGGGGGTGCGGGAGCTGGTCTATGGGCATCTCCTTGCGGAGGGGCTCATCCGCGGGGTGGGGGATGTCCTGGCCTATCGGGAGGAGCTGGACCTGGAGCGGGGCTCGCCCGGGGAGGTGGTGCGGGTCGCGGTGACGTTGCGGGGCGCCCCGGAGCCTCCGGACCCGCAGGGCATCATCTGGACCCCCTGCGGGCGGGCCGCCTCGCTGCCCTCTGCGGGGCTTTCACCCCTGGAGCCCCGTCCTCTCCTCTCCCCCCAGGCGCTGCTTGAACTCCCCCGCCTGGCGGCCCGCCACTCGGAGGACTTCCGCCTCACCGGTGCGTATCACTACGCCTTCCTGTTCGACCCCTCGCTTAATCTCCGGGCGGTCGCCAAGGACATCGGTCGGCACAATGCCGTGGACAAGGCCATCGGGGCGGAGCTCTTGGCTGGGGGGGACCTAGGCGAGCGGATCCTGTTTGTCACGGGCAGGATCTCTGCGGACATCGCCCTCAAAGCGTTGCGGGCCGGGGTGCCCCTGATCGCCTCCCGGGGAGCGGCCCTGCTGGGGGCCATCACCCTGGCCCACAGGTACAACCTAGGGCTGGTGGGCTTCCTGCGGGGCGGGAGGTTCAACCTCTACTGTGGGGAAGGGTGGCTCACTCGAAAGGAGGAAAGGTGAAGAAAGGAGACGTCCTGTTGGAGAAGCTAGCACATGTTTGACTTCTTCGAGCGCCGGCTGTAGCCCCCTTCAAAGGTGCTTTTCGCCGAAGAGGAACCGGCCTTGGGGGTCACGAAAAAAGCGGAAGCCACGCCGCTCAAGCAGGGAGATGATGCGCACGTTCTCCGGCACCACCTCCACCAGGAGCCTCCTTAACCCCAGCCGGAGGGCCAGCCCCAGAGCGAGGTCGGTTAGCTTGCTCCCCAGGCCGAGGCCCTGCCAGGGGTCGGCCACCAGCACACAGAACTCCGCNGCCTCGCCCCCTGGAATCGAGCACAACCGCACTTCCCCCAGGAGCTCACCCTCTCGCTCCGCCACCAGTATCCATTCCTGCCCCGGATTGCAACGGCAAAACTCTTCCGCCCGGGCAAGGAGGGCCTTCCTGGAGTGGAGCTCGAATCGCTTCCANAGCGTCTCCTCGCTGCAGCTTCGGATCATCTTGCACCAGGCCGGGAGGTCCCCGGGGACCATGGGGCGTATCACTGCCAGCCTCCCGTCCCGCAGGCGGAAGGAAATGGGCTTAAGCTCCATAGGCCCTCCTAGCCCGGAGATCCGTTCCACCCGCACTGCGCATACCTTGTACTCGGGGATCTTGGAGCAGGGATCCAGGGCGGGATTGGTAAGGGCGTTGGCCGGGGCCTCGCCGAAGTGGAAGGGGATGAACACCGTCCNCGGGGGGACCCGGCCCGTCACCTGGGCGGAGAGCTCTATCGCCCCCCGGCGGGAGGAGACCCGCACCATATCCCCGTCCTTTATCCCTAGGGCCGCCGCGTCCTGAGGGCTTATCTCCACATAGGCCGCCGGCGAAAGCTCGTTCAGGCCCTCCACCCGGCCGGTCATGGTGCGGGAGTGGAAGTGCCACAGTACCCTCCCGGTGGTGAGTACAAGCGGGAACTCCTCGTCGGGGAGCTCCGCCGGGGCACGGTACTCCACTGGGTGGAATTTCCCCTTCCCCCGAGGGAACCGCTCCCGGTGTAGGTAAGGGGTGCCGGGATGGTCCGGGGAGGGGCAGGGCCACTGGATGCCCTCCCTCCTCAGGCGCCCGTAGCGGATGCCCCCATAGATGGGGACCAGGGAGGAGATCTCCTCCATGATCTCATCCGGGCCGCGGTAGCCCATGGGGTAGCCCAGGCGGGTGGAGAGCTCGCACAGGATTTCCCAGTCGGCTTTGGCCTCCCCCGGGGGCGGGATGGCCCGCCGCACCCGCTGGACCCTGCGCTCGGTGCTGGTGAAGGTCCCATCCTTCTCGGCGAAGCTGGCTGCCGGGAGCACCACATGGGCAAACCTGGTCGTCTCATTGGGGAAGATGTCGATCACGGCCAGGAACTCCAGTGCCTTAACGGCCTCTTCCACGTGGCGCACGTCCGGGTCGGAGATTAGGGGGTTCTCCCCCATGATGAGCATGGCCTTGACCTTTCCCTCCAAGGCGGCCTGGAACATCTCCACCACCGTGAGCCCCGACTCCTTGGGAATTGAGGCGTCCCAGGCGGCCTCGAACTTCCTCCGCACCTCCGGGTCCGCCAAGGGCTGATAACCGGGCAAGACGCCCGGCAGGGCCGCCATATCGCAGGCCCCCTGGACGTTGTTCTGGCCCCGCAGGGGGTTCACCCCGGTGCTCGGGCGGCCCACGTTTCCAGAAAGGAGGGCCAGGTTGGCGATGGCCAAAACGTTATCGGTGCCGGTGGTGTGCTGGGTCAGGCCCATGGCGTAGAAGATCATCGCCCGCTCCGCCCGGCCGAATGCCCGGGCAGCCTCCACCAGCTTTGCGGCCGGGATTCCGGTGATCTCCTCCACCCGCTGCGGGGTGTAGGCCTCAACCAGCCGCGCCAGCTCGGAAAACCCCTCACAACGGGNCTCCACGAACTCCCTGTCCCATAGGCCCTCTCGCAGGAGCACATGGCAGAATCCGTTGATCCAGGCTACATCGGTTCCCGGCCGCTGCCGCAAGTGAAAGTGGGCGATCTCGGCCAGCTCTATCTTGCGGGGGTCCACCACGATGAGGACCGCGCCCCGCCGCACCGCCCGCCGGATCTCCTGGGCCACTATGGGGTGGGCCTCGGTGGTGTTGGAGCCCGTCACTAGGATGCAGTCNGCCCCTTGGATCTCAGAGATGGAGTTGGTCATCGCCCCCGAGCCGAAGGCGGCCACCAGCCCGGCCACGGTGGGGGCATGGCAGAGCCGGGCGCAGTGGTCCACGTTGTTGGTCCCGATGGCCGCCCGCATGAGCTTCTGAAACAGGTAGTTCTCCTCGTTGGTGCACTTGGCGGAGGCCAGGCCCGCTATCGCGTCCGGACCGTATCTCCCCTTGATCTGGGAGAGCCTTTCCGCTATCAGCCCCAGGGCCTCCCCCCAGTCCGCCTCCCGCAGGCGCCCCCCCTCCCGGATCAGTGGGACCCGGAGCCTGTCCTCTCGGTGGACGAAGGAGAGGCCGAACCTCCCCTTAACGCAGAGGCGGAAGCCCCGATACCCCCCCGAAACCTTGACGATCCGGTCCCCTTTAAGGTGCAAGGTGAGCCGGCAGCCACAGCCGCAGAAGGGACAGACCGTCTCCACCTTCCGCAGCTCCCATTCCCGGCCCTGGAAGCGCCGGGCCCGCTCGGTGAGCGCTCCGGTGGGGCACACGGCCACACACTGGCCGCACAGCTCACAGTCCGCCTCTGTTAGGGCTTCCTCGAAGGCAGTGGTCACCTGGGTCTCAAAGCCCCGGAACGCGAAGTCTAGTACCCCCCTACCCTGCACCTCCTCGCAGGCCCGCACGCACCGACCACAGAGAATGCACTTTTCGGGCTCATACCGGATGAATGGGTTGTCCTCCCGCGCCGGGAGCTCCCGCCGGGCGTGGTCCGGGCCCAGGAAGCGGTTGTCCTCGATCCCGTACTCGTAGGCGTAGCGCTGCAGCTCGCAAGTGCCGTTCCGCTCGCAGGTGAGGCACTCCTGGGGGTGGTCCGAGAGGATGAGCTCCAGCACCATCCTCCTCAGCCTCCTCACCCTCTCGGTGTCGGTCCTCACCTGCATCCCCGGCCCTACCTCCTGGCAGCAGGCGGCGGCCAGCCTGCCGTCCACCTCCACCAGGCACAGGCGGCATACTCCAGCCGGGGAGAGCTCCGGGTGCTGGCACAGATGGGGGATCTCTCTCCCAATCCCCTCTGCGGCGGTGAGGATGGTGGTGCCCTGGGGGACTTCCACCTCCCGGCCGTCGATGGTAAGCCGCACCGAACCTTCCGCGTTCATCGCGTGGAGATCGCCCCTTGGGGCAGACCGAGACACACGCCCCGCAGCGGGTGCAGAGCCTGGGCTCGATCCTATGGCTTTTCCCTGGCTCGCCGGCGATGGCGTCCGCGGGGCAAGCCTTGGCACAGGCCCCGCAGCCCACACACAGCTCCTCCTGGATCACGTAGGTGATCAGGGCCCGACAGGCCCCGGCGGGGCAGCGTCTCTCGTGGATGTGGGCCTGGTACTCGTCCCGGAAGTAGCGCAGAGTGGTGAGGACCGGGTTGGGGGCAGTGCGGCCCAGCCCGCACAGGGAGGCATCACGCACCGTTTCGGCCAGCTCAGAAAGGAGCGGTAGGTCCTCTTCCCGGCCGCGGCCCTGGGTGATGCGGGTGAGGAGCTCCAACATCCTCTTTGTCCCGACCCGGCAGGGGGGGCATTGGCCGCAGGACTCGGCCTGGGTGAACTCCAGGAAGAAGCAGGCCATCTCCACCATGCAGGAGTCCTCGTCCAACACCACCAGGCCCCCGGAGCCCATCATCGCCCCCGCCCCGGTAAGGGACTCGTAGTCCACCGGAAGGTCCAGGAGCTTCTCGGGAAGACACCCTCCGGAGGGCCCTCCGATCTGCACCGCTTTCAATGCCTTCCCCTCCGGGGGCCCGCCGCCGATCTCCATCACTATCTCCCGCAGGGAGGTGCCCATGGGCACCTCCACCAGCCCGGTGTTCCTCACCTTCCCAGTGAGGGAGAAGATCTTGGTCCCGGGGGAGCCCTCGGTCCCCAGGGAGCGGAACCACTCCGCCCCCTTTCCGATGACGAGGGGGACGTTGGCCCAGGTCTCCACGTTGTTGATGTTGGTGGGCTGGCCCCACAGGCCCTTTTGGGCGGGGAAGGGAGGCCGGGGCCGGGGCTGCCCCCTTCTTCCTTCGATGGAGGCCAGAAGCGCCGTCTCCTCCCCACACACGAATGCCCCCGCCCCCTCGAACACCCGCAAGGTAAAGGAAAAGCCGCTCCCCAGGATGTCCTCCCCCAAAAGGCCCAGCTCCTCGGCCTGGGAGATGGCGGCCCTGAGGTGTCGCACCGCCAGTGGGTACTCGGCCCGCACGTACACGTAGCCCTCTGAGGCCCCGATGGCATAGGCCCCGATCAACATCCCCTCTATCACGGAATGGGGGTTCCCCTCCAGGACGCTTCTGTCCATGTAGGCCCCGGGATCCCCCTCGTCGGCGTTGCAGATCACGTATTTCCTCTCACCGGGGGCCCTGCGGCAGTATTCCCACTTCTTCCCGGTGGGGAAGCCCGCCCCGCCCCGGCCCCGCAAGCCCGCCCGCTTGACCTCCTCGATTACCTCCTCCGGGGACATACGCAATGCCTTAACCAGGGCGGAGTAGCCCCCTCGGGCTATGTACTCCTTTATATTCAAAGGATCGATGAGGCCGCAGTTCTCCAAAACCAGCCGTCGCTGTTTTCGGTAAAAAGGGTACTCCGTCCAGAAAGGTAGCCCGGCCAGCTGGCTNGGCAAGGGGGGATGACCCTCTCCTCCCCCATCCAACCAGAACAAGGCCCCTTCTTTGGGGAGGACCTTCTCAACCAGGGCAGCCACCAGCTCCCTAGCTCTCCTCTNGTCCACCTCCCCG
Organism: Candidatus Acetothermia bacterium JdFR-47; assembly: GCA_002011415.1. Taxonomy (GTDB): domain Bacteria; phylum Bipolaricaulota; class Bipolaricaulia; order Bipolaricaulales; family Bipolaricaulaceae; genus JdFR-47. The sequence continues at coordinate 6,818 of MTNI01000211.1, read as the reverse complement.
TANACCACTCTCAGTCCCACCGGCAGGCGCACCTCCACCAGGGGCTCCCGACAGCAGAGGCCCAGGCAGCCGGTCTTCCCCACGGGGAGGTTCAATTCAAGCCGGGCCACTTCCTCCCGCAAGGCTTGGTAAACCTGCCNGCCCCCGGCAGCCAGTCCACAGGAGACCAGTCCCACCACTAGCTTTCCCTGGGGGGGCCACAATGTCTTCAGCCCCTCCTCTCCCAGCCTTACAAGGTCCTCAGGCGTCAGGGTCCCCATCTAGATCCCTTACGATTTCCACTGCTCTTTCCGGGGTAAGGCGTCCGTAGGCCACCCCGTCCACCACCATCACTGGAGCTAAGCTGCAGCAACCAACACAACGGACCACCTCTAGGGAGAACCTCCCACCGCGGGCGGGCTCCCCGGGCTTAAGGCCCAGCTCCCTTCTTAAGGCCTCCAATATCCTGTTCCCCCTCTGCACGTGACAGGCCGTCCCCTGGCATAGCTGGATCAGGTGTCTTCCCCGGGGGGAGAGGCTGAACTGGGAGTAAAAAGTGGCCACGCCGAAGACCCTGCTCTTGGGGAGCCCCAGGCTCTGGGCCACGGCCACCAGGGCCTCCTCGGGCAGCCAGCCCAGCTCCCGCTGGAGCTCCTGTAGCACCGGGATCAGCGCCCCTCGGTCGCCCCCATGCCGGGCCAAGACCTTTTTTACCGTTTGCTCCACGGCCGTCATGCCCAAAAGAAAAGTAATGCGCCGAGGCCTTCCCTGGCAAATTGGGCAGAGGGCCCCCCAATTTGCCAGCCGCTTCCCCCAGGTGCTACCTTGACCTTAGGCCACTGCCCTGGGAAGGGGGTGAGGAATTGAGCGGAGCAAACACGCGTACGGTGGTGTGGTTTCAGGCGGGTGGCTGCACCGGCTGTTCCATCTCTCTGATGAACGCCGACTATCCGGATCTTGCCAATCTGCTTCTGGATGAAGTGGTCCCAGGCAAGGGCATCGCCCTCAAGTTCCACGCCACCCTGATGGGCCCCACCGGTCGACCAGCCCTGGAGGCCCTGGAGCGGATCCCGGAGAAGGAAGCAGGGGAGTACCTCCTGGTGGTAGAGGGGGCGATCCCCACCGCGGCTGGGGGCCGGTTCGGGATGGTGGGGGAGGTGCCCATGGCCCAGCGGGCGGCGAGCTTGGCCAGGCGGGCCCAGGCAGTCCTGGCTCTGGGGACCTGTGCCTCCTACGGAGGCATCCCCGCCGGGGTCCCCAACCCCGCTGGCTGCGTGGGGGTGGGGGAGCTTTTGAGAAGGGAGGGGATCCAAGTCCCGGTGGTGAACGTGCCGGGCTGCCCGCCCCATCCCCGGTGGTTCGTGGAGACGGCGGCTAGGGTGCTCCTGGGCCTCCCAGGGCCGGAGGAGCTAGACGAGGCGGGCAGGCTCAAGGCCGTCTATCGAGGGCTGATCCACGAGTCCTGCCCCAGGCGGCCTGACTTCGACGTAGGGCGCTTCGCCCCCTCCTTTGGGGAGGAAGGCTGTCTTTACGAGCTCGGCTGCAAGGGGCCATTTACCGAGTCCCAGTGCCCGCAGCGGGGCTGGAACGGGGGGGTGAGCTGGTGCATCGCCGCCGGCCACCCCTGCATTGGCTGCACCGAGCCCGACTTCCTGGATCGCTTCTCCCCCCTGTTTAGGAAGCTCTCCCTGGAGGAGGAGCAACAGGCCTACAGGAGGGCGAGATGAGCCTGGTAGCCATAGATCCCATCACCCGGATAGAGGGGCATCTCAAGGTGGAGATCGAGGTGGAGGGCGGGGTTATCGTACGGGCCCGCTGCTCGGGGGCCCTGTACCGAGGACTGGAACTGATCCTTATCGGAAGACACCCCTTGGACGCCCAGAAGATCACCCAGCGGATTTGCGGGGTATGTCCCCTGGCCCACTCCACCGCCGCCTCCCTCTGCCTGGACGACGCCCTGGGGCTCGCCCCCCCGCGGAACGGCCAGCTCCTCAGAAACCTGATCTACGGAGCGAACTTCCTCCACAATCACATCCTCCACTTCTACCACCTAGCCCTGCCCGATTACTTGGACCCAAGCACCCTTGAGGGCAGACTGGCACCCCTGGGGGGCCTACTCGCCCCCGGGGATGGGGCTGGGGACCGGAGGTTCTCTCCAGAGGAGAACGGGAGGTTGCTTGAGCACTACGTGGAGGCCCTGGTCATGCGCCGCAAGGCGCAGGAGCTGGTGGCGCTCTTCGGGGGCAAGATGCCCCACGACATGGCCATCGTGCCCGGGGGGGTGACATGCCGGCCCAGTCTCGGTGATGTCGCCGCCTTCCGCTTTCGCCTTAGGGAGCTTGCCTCCTTCATCGAGGGGACCTACATTCCGGACCTTCTGCTTGTGGCCAAGCGTTATGGCGATCACTTCCAGCTGGGGAAGGTGGGGAGGCTACTTTCCTTCGGCTGCTTCCCCTTGGAGGGGGAAAGGCTCTTCCCCGCCGGGGTGTGGCAAGGCGGGGAGGTGAAGCCGGTGAATGCGGACGAGCTCCGGGAAGGCGTGTACAGCTCCTGGTACAGGGGAGAAGGGGACTCCCATCCCCGGGAGGAAGAAGCCCCCCCTGATCCGGACAAGGCCCGCGCCTATTCCTGGATCAAGTCCCCCCGCTATCAGGGTGAGGCCTTCGAGGTGGGCCCGGCGGCCCGGGTGGCGGTGGGCCTCAAGCTCGGCCCCCCGGGGCTGCGGGAAGCAGCCGAGGGGCTCCTCTCCCAGGCTGGGGTCAACCCCCAGGCTCTGAGCTCAGTGATGGGGCGACATCTGGCACGGGGGATCGAGGCCCTCTTCCTGATCCGAGCCATGGAGGACTGGCTCTCCCAGCTGGATCTCGCGGGGCCGGTCGCGGTCCCCTACTCCCTCCCCCAAGAGGCTGAAGGCCAGGGGCTTGTCGACGCCCCCCGAGGAGCATTGGGCCACTGGATCCGGATCCGGGATAGGAAGATCGCCCACTACCAGGTAATCGCCCCCACCACTTGGAACGCCTGCCCCCGGGACGAGGCGGGAAGGCCCGGCCCCATCGAGCAGGCCTTGGAGGGGACCAAGGTGGCTGGGGACGGGCTGCTTGAGGCGGGCAGGATCGTGCGTTCCTTCGATCCCTGCCTGGCCTGCGCCGTGCAGTAGGAGGTGGGGATGCTGGTCTCGGAGCTCAAGCCATTAGATGAGATAGTAGGGTATTTAAGGGAAGGGGAAAAGGTCTTCCTTCTCGCCTGTGGGGGCTGTGCCGAGGTATGTGGGACCGGGGGCGAGGAGGCGATCCTAAAGCTCCGGCCGGCCCTGGAGAGGGCCGGCCATCGCCTCACCGGGGCTCTGGTCCTGCCCTTTTTGTGCAACAAAGCCCTGGTGGGGTTCCGGTTGGCCCGGCGGGGGGAGGAGGTGGAGGGGGCGGACGCAGTAGTGGTGGCCTCCTGCGGGGTGGGCGTGCAATCGGTGGCCCAGGTCCTGGACAAGCCCGTTTATCCCGCGGCCAACACCATCACCATGGGGGGCCTACAGGGGGTATGGCCCTCGGAGGAGCGGTGCGCCCGCTGCGGGGACTGCCTGCTGGCTTACACCGGCGGCATCTGCCCCCACACCGTCTGCCCCAAAGGGCTGCTGCACGGCCCATGTGGGGGCTCTCAAAGAGGGGAGTGCGAGCTTGAGCCCGGCCGCCCCTGCGGCTGGCAGCGGATCTACGACCGCCTGGCCTCCCTGGGCCGGTTGGACCTCCTGGAGCGCTATCGTCCCCCTCAGGACAGCCAAAAGGGCCTGGATGTACCACTCTCCCGCCGCAAGGCCCCGTTCTGGGCCCTGGAATACCTGGAAGAGGAGGGGTAAATGAGGCTCAGGGAGCGCCTAGAGCGTGGCGAGTTCGTGATCACCTGCGAGGCCACCCCGCCAAAAGGCACCCACGTTCGGCCGGCCCTGGAGGCCGTGGCGCGCCTGGCCAGATACGTGCACGCCTTCAACGTCACCGACCTTCAGTCCTCGGTGTTGCGGATGAGCTCCTGGGCCCTGTGCGCCCTGATCAAGGAGGAGGGCTACGAGCCGGTCCTCCAGCTCACCTGCCGGGACCGCAATCGCCTCGCCCTCCAGGCAGACCTGCTGGGGGCCTGGGCATTGGGGATCGAGAATGTCCTCGCCCTCACCGGGGACTATCCCACCTTGGGGGACCACCCCGGCGCCCGGCCGGTCTTCGACCTGGACTCAGTCCAGCTCATTGCGGCGATTCAGTCCCTCAATTCGGGAAGGGACCTGGCGGGAAACGAGCTCGCTGGCGCCACGGGTTTCCTGGTGGGGGCGGTGGTGAATCCCGGGGTGGAGCCCCTGGAGCCGCACCTCCTGAAGATGAAGCTTAAGGTCAAGATGGGGGCCAAGTTCTTCCAGACCCAGGCGGTGTACGACCCCAAGACGTTCCTGCGCTTCGTCCGGGAGGCGGAGGGCCTGGGGGTCCCCATCCTAGCCGGGATCATCCCCTTAAAGAGCGCCCGCATGGCCCGGTTTATGAACGAGCACATTGCCGGCGTCTTCGTGCCCGAGGAGGTGATCTCCGAGATGGAGCGGGCCAAGACACGAGAGGAGCGGGTAAAGCGGAGCATCGAGATCTGTGCCCGCATTATCCGGGCGGTGCGGCCCCTGTGCCAGGGGGTCCATCTCATGCCGATGGGTTGGGAAGAGCACGTGCCGGCGATAATGGAGCTGGCTGGCCTGTAAAAGGAGGGAAAGTGGCCTACGATCCGACGAAGGTGGCCGACTGGCAGATCGCGGCGGAGGCGGAAAAGGAGATGCCCTCCCTCGAGGAGTGGCGGGCCCGGCTGGGCCTGCAGGAAGACGAGATCCTCCCCTACGGCAGGATCGCCAAGCTCGACTACCGCAAGATCATAGAGCGCCTGAAGGACGAGCCTGACGGAAAATACATCGAGGTGACAGCCATCACCCCCACTCCGCTTGGAGAGGGGAAGACCACTACTACCCTGGGACTCATCGAGGGACTAGCCCGGCGGGGGGTGAACGTGGGCGGGGCTATCCGGCAGCCCTCGGGAGGGCCGAGCATGAACATCAAGGGGACGGCCGCTGGCGGTGGGAATGCCCTGCTCATCCCCATGACCGAGTTCTCCCTTGGCCTCACCGGGGACATCGACGCCATCACCAACGCCCACAACCTGGCCATGGTGGCCCTCACCGCCCGCCTTCAGCACGAGTTCAACTACACCGACGAGCAGCTAAAAAAGAGGGGCCTCAAGCGCCTGGACATCGACCCCCGCCGGGTGGAACTACGGTGGGCCATCGATTTCTGCGCCCAGGCCCTGCGCAGGATCATCATCGGCCTGGGGGGCAAGATGGACGGCTTCATGATGGAATCCGGCTTCCAGATCTCGGTCTCCAGCGAGCTCATGGCCATCCTAGCCATCGCCACTGATCTAGCGGACATGCGGCGGAGGATCGGCCAAATCACGGTGGCTTACGACAAGCGGGGCTGCCCCGTGACCTGTGAAGACCTAGAGGTAGCCGGGGCTATGACCGCCTGGATGCGAAACACCATCAACCCCACCCTCTGCTGCACCATCGAGTACCAGCCGGTGATGGTGCATGCCGGGCCGTTCGCCAACATCGCGGTGGGGCAGTCCTCCATCATCGCCGACCTGTTGGGCCTCAAGATGTTCGACTACCACGTGACCGAGTCCGGCTTCGGGGCCGACATCGGCTTTGAGAAGTTCTGGAACGTCAAATGCCGCTTAAGCGGGCTTGTGCCGAACGTGTCGGTGATTGTGGCCACGGTGCGGGCCCTGAAGATGCACGGCGGGGGCCCCCGGGTGGTGCCTGGCCGGCCGCTCCCCAAGGAGTACCAGGAGGAGAACCTGGAGCTCCTGGAGCGGGGAATGGAGAACCTGCTCCATCACATCGGGATCGTGAAGAAGTCCGGGGTCAGCCCGTAGTGTGCATAAACCGCTTCCCCGCCGACACCGAGGCGGAACTCGCCCTGGTGCGCCGGTATGTGGAGCGGGCCGGGGTGCGCTGCGCCGTGGGGGAGCACTGGCTAAAAGGGGGAGAGGGGGCGCTGGAGCTGGCCGACGCCGTGCTGGAGGCGTGCCGGGAGCCGGTGGAGTTTCGCTACCTTTACCCCTTGGACATGCCCCTGCGGGAACGGGTGGAGCTCATCGCCAAGGAGGTCTACGGGGCAGACGGGGTGATCTGGACCCCGGAGGCGGAGGCGAAGGCCAAGGCCATCGAGGAGGACGAGAGGTTCAAGGACTACTACACCATGATGGTTAAGACGCACCTTTCCCTGTCCCACGACCCGAACCTAAAGGGGGTGCCCAAGGGCTGGCGGCTACCCATCCGAGACATCTTGGTGTTCTCCGGGGCCAAGTTCCTCTGCCCCATGGCAGGGGAGATCAAACTGATGCCCGGCACGAGCTCCGACCCTGCCTTCCGCCGGATCGACATCGACCCAGAAACCGGCCAGGTACGCGGGTTGTTCTGACCGGTCCATGCCGGTGAGAGGCATGGAGATGAGGCCACAAGCCTTATAGAGGAGAGGCTTTGCGCGGGGGCTGGCCTATCTGGCGCATCGCCCAGGGCCAGCTCTACCCCGTATTGGGGAGGCTAGAACGTGAAGGCTTTATGGAAGGGCACCTCGAGCCCCAAGGGGCTGGCCTCTCCGTTGAGTGTACTCCCCCACATCCGGCGGGGGAGCGGGTGGACATCGACGAAGAGGGCAACGTCTGTTCTGAGCCGGAAAATTGGCCTTGCCCCTATGAAACCCGCAGCCCCATTCGTCCCTGGCGCATTATGAAAAATCCGACAGAGGCTACCGTCCCTCGGG
>MTNI01000155.1 GCA_002011415.1 Candidatus Acetothermia bacterium JdFR-47 | reverse complement strand
ACGTAACAGATTGCGCTTGGCACGTAGATAGCGCCGGTTTGGATGGTGGCCATGTTCAACATCATCCCCCAGTTGGTCGCGGAAAAGGGGGCCAGCCCGAGGAACATTATGGCCACAGAGGACACGATGGCGCCCCTCATCATGGACACAAAGTTGATAGCCACATACGGCATGACGTTGGGGAGTATCTCCTTAAACACGATGTGGGGGGTCCCCAATTTGAGGATCTTGGCTGCCTCGATGAACTCCCGCTCCCTCAGGGAGAGCACCTGAGATCGGATCGCTCGGGCAAGCCCTGCCCACATCCAAACGGCAAGGATGAACGCGAAGCCGAAGGGGTCCCGCACGTGGAACACCGCGGCGAATATCATCATGACCGGAAGATGCGGAATGGTTAGCATCATNTTCACAAACGTCATGAGCGNCTGATCCACGAGCCCCCCCTTCAGTCCGGCCAGAATCCCGAACCCAATGGCTATCAGCACCGCGAACAGGGCCGCGAGAAACGCCACGAAGAGGACGTCTCTCGAGCCGTGAACGATCTGCGCCAACACGTCCCTGCCCAGGTAATCTGTGCCCAGCGGATGGGCCAGGGAAGGGGGCCTGAGGGCCCGCTCCGGATGTTGCTCCACCTCCAAGGGGACCACATAAGGCCCAACGGTGGCCATAAGCAGGTAGAGGAAGAGGATCGCGGCACCGACAAGTGCCTTTTTATCTCGCAGAAGCGTCCTCATTTTCCCTCCAACCTAACTCTGGGATCGAGCCTTGTGTAGAGGATATCGGCCAAAAAGTTGGCGAGGATTGTAGCCGTGATCGTGAGGAGGAAAAGCCCTTGAAGCATCCCGTAATCCTTACGCATGAGGGCTTGGGAGAAGAACCAGCCCATCCCAGGATAGTTGAAAATCGTCTCGATCAGGATGGAGCCCCCAAACATCCCCCCGAAGGAGATGGCCAAGGCCGTGATCAAAGGGAGGATCGAATTCCTGGCCAGGTAGGAAACAAGTATCCGTCTGCCTTTAAGGCCGCGGGCCTTCGCTGCCACGATGTAATCTTCTCCCAAAACAGAAATGGCCGAGCCCTTCATGGCAAGGGCCCACCCCCCGATTCCTTCGAGTGTATATGAGAGAATAGGGAGAGCAGCGTGATATAGGACGTTTGAAATAAATTGCACATTAAAACCTGGGGTCAAGCCGATGTCGTAGGCTCCCTTGCTGGGGAACCACCTCAAGCGGATGGCAAAAAATAGAAGGAGAAGCATGGCGGTGACGTAATCAGGGGTTGCGGCCGTTAGGGAGGCATACCCGGTCACGAGGGGGTCCAGCAGGGATCTTCTTTTCCAGGCGATCCCCGTTCCCAGTGCCACCCCTACGAAAAAGCTCAACAGCAACGCGACCGACACCACAAAGGCCGTCCAGGGAAGAGCCTTGGCGATGATTTTGTTCACGGAGACGCGATAAATCATGGAATAACCAAGATCTCCACGCAACAACCTCCCCAGGTAAACCCCCAAGCGGTGCAGCAGCGATTCGTGAGGGTCATAACCGTACATCTGGGCAGCTATCCTGTAAGCGGTCTCGAAGTCCAACCCGCTCGTTTGGACCATGTCCATGGCCCATTCATAAAGCGGATCTCCCGGGGCATTTTGAATGATAAGGAAGGTCACGATGGCGACGACGACAATAGTCATCAGCGCGAGCCCTGCCCTTTTCGCTATCGTTATCATTTCGATTTAAAACGGGGCGGGAAGGGGACCCTCCCCTTCCCGCCCCGGCGATATCGGCTACTTCGCCGGTTGGACGATCCCCTCGACCAGCAGCGTGCAGTAGCCGCGCTCCGCTCCACCCGGCGAGAGGAGCCACAGCGGGTCATCGGGAACCGGCCAGCCGGTCGCCCGCACCCCGTCGAGGTAGAAGATCATAAGCCGCTTCTCCACGAAGGGGATCACGGGCAGGTTCTCGTTGTGGATCCAGGCCAGTTCCTTGATNAGTTCCTTCTGGGCGTCGAGGTCGAAGGTAGCCCCAAGCTGGTTCACCAGGGCAGTCGTGTCCACCGGCTTGCCATCGGGACCGAACAGATCGATGGCGGTTATATCGACCGTCTTCGCTGTGTCGGCGTCCTTGTGAAGCGTGCGCCTGAGCTCGGCCCAAGGGTGAGCGTAGCCCCAAGAGGTGGCAGTCCACTCCAGGCACACGTCGAAGTTCCCAGCCCGGATGGACTTCCAGTAGATGGACCCGGGGCGGGTCGACGGCTCGACGATGATCCCGAACTCCTTGAGCTGGGAGGCGATGTTGTCGATGGCNGCGACCCAGTCGGAGTAACCGGCGTGGCAGACGAGGCTAAACTTAAGCGGATTGCCGTCCTTGTCCTTCCAGATGCCGTCGGCTCCCTTCTGGTAGCCGAGCTCCTCGAGCAGGGCTGCGGCCTTCTCCGGGTTGTAGGAATAGTCGGTGAGGTTCTCCTTCATCCACTCATCCGTCNCGCCCCAAGAGGACCGCATCGACTCCAGCAGCCCGGTCGCGTAATCGGCGATGGGGATGCCCGCCCAATACGTGGCCTCGGCGAGCTCCTTCCTGTCGATAGCATAGGCGATGGCCTGGCGGAACCTGAGGTCGTTGTACGGGGCTTTCCGGAGGTTAAAGGCGATGCAGAACCCCGCCAGGTCGGTCGGCAGCGCGAGATTCATCCCCGGGATCCTCAGGATCGCCTCGGTGATGTCCCGCCTGGTCGCCGGGTGAGCTACGTCTATCTCCCCACCCAGCAGGTACCCCCACACCACGTAGTTGTTGGTCCAGCGCAGGAGCTTCACTCCAACGAAACCGATGTTCTCGGCAGCCCAGTAATCCGGGACCTTGACCAGCAGCATCTCCGAAGCGGTCACGTCCTTGAGGGCGAAGGGACCGGTCCCGATCGGCTTCTCCGGTTTGAAGTTCAGCAGCTCCTCGGTCACGGACTTGTTGGGTTCTTCCGTGGTGGGAACAGAGGTATCAACCCGATCGGCCCACTTCCCGTAGATGTGGTAGGGATAGCAGATCACTTCCCTGGCGATGAGCGGTTTGGCGAACGGGGTCGGGGCCTTCCATCGGAAGATAACGGTGTAATCGTCGGGAATTTCAATTCGATCCAAATAGGTCCAAATAGGAGCACTCTTGAGATACAAAATCTTGAAGGTGCTCAGTACGTCTTTACTAGTGAAGGGCGTCCCGTCATGCCATTTCACNCCTTGGCGAAGCTTTACGATAAAGGCTTCTGGGGTGTTCTCGTAGGAAATCCCGAGCCGGGGGATCAGCCTGTCCCTGCCGGCGTAAAGGCCTGAGGGTATCGTGTCGCCAGCACCAGGAACGTAAACGAAGAGCGGTTCATAAACCCACCACCAGGCGCTGCCTACACCTCCGGGAGCGAACGCGTTCCCATGATAAAGAGGCGGCGGCTCCCAACCTCCGGCCCCTTGGAGATAGACATCGCCTGCACTCGCAGCGAACGCCAACAAGCCCACAACCGCAATCGTTCCTAGCCATTTACGCCACATGTACATCAACCTCCTCCTGTGAGATCTGTACGGTTGGCGACGAAAACTCAGCTCCTGTTCTCTCTCACCCCCTTTGGCAACCGGTTGCGCAACTGCGCGATCAGTATAGTTCCGTAGATCCCTGCCTGTCAAGTGATCAGTTAGGGCACCCGCATGACCTGCGGCGCACCAGCTCATTGGCGAGCACTATGGTCCGCGCCCGGGGTTCCCGTCCTCGGATGAGCTCCAGCAACCTCAGGGCCGCGATCTCCCCCATCTCCCAGCGGGGCACGAACACACTGGTAAGCGGGGGATCGATGTGCGATGCCAGCTCGTCGTCGTCGAACCCCACCACCGCCACGTCCTCCGGCACTGAAAGCCCATGCTCCTTGAGCACCCGNATGGTCCCGACGGCCATGGAGTCGTTGGCCGCGAAGATCGCCGTGGGCAGGGGATCGCNGGCGAGCAGCTCCNGCATGGCCACCTGNGCGGAGTCCTTCCCTCGCCCCCCTTCGATCACCAGCTCTTCTTCAACCGGGATCCCATGAGCCGTGAGCGTTTGTCGGTAGCCCTCGAACCTCTCCCTAAAGCTCANGTCAGCTAGCGTTTCGCACACAAAGGCGATCCTNCTGTGGCCGTGCTCGATCAGATGTTCCACCGCGAGCCGCGCCCCCCCTAGGTTGTCCCCCACCACCCCATCGAAGCCTGGAAGGTGGTTGTCGACCAGCACGATGGGCAACTCTCTGACGGGTGTTATGATGTCCTCCCCGATATCCGTGCCCAGAAACACGAGCCCATCCACCCTCCCTTCCAGGGCACACCTCGGCGGCTCGTGCTCGCGGAGCACCGTGAACACCGTGTGATAACCCTCTGCGGCCAGGGTCACCTCTATGGCCTCGAGGATTAAGCCGTAGAAAGAGCGTTTTACCGGGACATGGCGGGCATCGATCACTACTCCAATACAGTCCGTCCTCTTGGTGGCCAACCCTTTAGCGTGGACGTTAGGGCGATATCCAAGCAGCTTGGCCGCCCTGAGCACCCGCTCACGTGTTTCCGGGCGCATCCGCCCCTTGCCGTTCAAGGCTCGCGAGGCCGTGGAAGGGGAAACCCCGGCGCGTCTCGCCACATCCCGGATGGTGACCGCCATAGCAAGGAGATCTTAAGGATGAGCAACCGTTAGCGCAACTTTGTTGCTCACAAATTTGCTCAGATGACGCCGAGCTCGCGGCCCACTTTGGCGAACTTGTCGATGGCAAAGTCCAGGTCGTCCTTCGTATGCACGGCGGAGATCATCACTCGGATGCGGGCCTTCCCTTTCGGCACCGTAGGGTAGGCGATGGCCTGGGCGAAGATCTCCTCCTCGAACAGCCTCTTGGAGAACTCCCAGGCGGTCTTGGCCTCGCCCAGCATGATGGGGGTGATGGGGGTCTGGGACTCGCCCGTGTCAAACCCCAGCTCGGCCATTTTGCTCTTGAAGTACTCGGTATTGTCCCAAAGCTTGCGCACCGGCTCGTCCGTCTCCATCAAGACGTCCACCGCCGCAATGCAAGCCGCCACGTCCGCCGGGGTGGTGGCACTGGAGAACAGGAACGGCCGCCCCCGCTGCCTGAGGTACTCCACTATCTCGCGCTTCCCGGCCACGTACCCGCCCACCACGCCGAACGCCTTGGACAAGGTGCCCACCTCGATATCTACCCGGCCATGGAGCCCATAGTGGTCCACGATTCCCCGGCCGTGGGAGCCGAGCACCCCCTCGCCATGGGCGTCGTCAACCATAACCAAGGCGTCATAGCGCTCCGCCACCTCGACGATCCCCGGCAGGGGCGCCAGGTCCCCGTCCATGGAAAACACGCCGTCGGTGACGATCAGCTTTTTGGGCACGTCCTTGTACTCCTCCAGAGCCTTGGCGAGGGCGTCCACGTCCCGATGGGGGAAGATCACCCGCTGAGCCTTGGTTAGTCGGCAGCCGTCGATGATGGAGGCATGGTTGAGCTCGTCTGTGAAGATCACGCCCTCTTTCCCCATCAGGGCAGGGATGGTGGCCAAATTGGCACAGAACCCAGACTGGAAGGAAACTGCGTCCTCAGTGCCCTTGAACTCGGCGAGCTTCCTCTCCAGCTCTAGATGCAGGGACATGGTCCCGGCGATGGACCTCACCGCCGCNGGCCCCACCCCGTACTCCTCGATCGCCTTTATGGCTGCCTGTTTCAGACGGAGGTCGTTGGCAAAGCCNAAGTAGTTGTTGGAGCACATGTTGAGGACGCGCTTTCCGTCCACCACGGTCCACGCCCCCACCGGGCTTTCGATGGTGCGGATGATGTTGTACAGGCCCTGCTCATGTAACGCCGCGATCTCCTGCGTTATGAAATCGTACTTCCCCATCTCTACCTCCCTTTTTTCCGTCCTCACCTCGCAGGTTACCGAAACCGGAACTGAACGGCAAACCTTGCCCACCTCAGCCCCCCTGTCGTAGAATGGACGCGGCCGCCAGGAAAGGGGACAAACCGATGAAAGCTATCGTGAAGGCGAAGCCCGAGCCGGGCGCCGAGCTACAAGANGTGGACCCACCGACGCCCGGGCCGGGCGAAGTCCTGGTTCGGGTGGCGGCCACTTCTATCTGCGGGACGGACCTCCACATCTACGAATGGAACGAGTGGGCCCGGGCTCGCATCGTGCCCCCTCAGATCATGGGCCACGAGCTGGCCGGCTACGTAGAGGAGGTGGGGGCCGAAGTCCACTCGGTGGCGCCCGGGGACTACGTGTCCGCCGAAACCCATATCTACTGCGGCAACTGCTACCTGTGCCACATCGGGAAGGCCCACATCTGCCNGAACCTCGCGATCCTAGGGGTAGACCGGGACGGGGCGTTCGCCGAGTACATCGTGGTCCCGGAACGCGTGATCTGGAAGAACGACCCCGCCCTTCCCCCCGCGGTCGCCTCCATACAGGAGCCGTTCGGCAACGCGGTCCACGCCGTCCAGCNCGCCGAGGTGGCGGGGAAGCGGGTGGTGATCTTCGGGGACGGGACCATCGGACTCATGTCCTGTGCGGTGGCCAAGGCCCTGGGGGCCCACTCCGTGTGGCTGGTGGGCCTGAGCGAAGCGCGCCTGGCCCTGGGGAGGAAGCTAGGAGCGGATGAGGTCATCGATGCCAGGGGAACCGACCCGGTGGCCCTGGTGCGGAAATGGACCGGAGGTCTGGGGGCCGACGTGGTGCTGGAGATGGCCGGGGCTCAGGCAGCACTGACGCAGGGCCTTGCGGCTGTGCGGCCGGGGGGGCGCCTGATCGCCTTCGGCATCCCGCCCGGGGCCGTCCCGCTGGACATCCCCCAGGTGGTGTTCAAGGAAGTCGAGATCGTGGGGGTGGTGGGGCGGCACATCTTCGGCACTTGGGAACAGGCCTCTCGGCTCCTCTCCCGCCTCGACGTCTCCCCGGTGATCACAGATGAGCTGCCGCTCTCGGAGTACGAACGGGGGTTTGCAAAGCTCCTCAGGCGGGAGGCGANCAAGGTCGTACTCTACCCAGAAGACTAGCCTGCCCAGGTGACCAACCCGCAAGGAGAACCCTTGAACTTAGAGAACTTAACAAGAATCCTCGCTGCGGCGCAGGGACGCGTTCCCTTTGATTTGGTGGTATCCAACGTTCGCCTGCTCAACGTGCACACCGGCGAGGTCCTCTCCACCGACGTAGGCATAAAGGATGGCTATGTGGCCGTCGTGCGTCCGGGGCTGAAGGAGGGGATGAAGAGGTTTAACGGTCGGGGCCTCTACCTCCTACCGGGGTTCATCGACGCCCACGTGCACATCGAGTCCACCTTGCTCACCCCGGCCGCCCTGGCCGAGGCCATCGTCCCCCACGGCACCACCACTTTGCTATGCGACCCCATGGAGATCGCCAACGTAGCCGGCCTGGCTGGGGTACTTGAGTTCCTCACGCTTGCGCGAGGGCTTCCCTACCGGATCTTTCTCCAAGTTCCTTCCCGGGTACCCACCGCCCCGGGCCTGGAAACCACCGGTGGGACCCTGGGCCTCCCTGAGGTGCGGGAGCTCCTTTCCTTGCCCCAGGCCTTGGCCCTAGGGGAGCTCGATCCAGCCAAGGTCCTCTCCCCCAGCGAGGAGCACCTGGCCAAGGTGCTTGAGGCCCGCCGGTTGGGGAAGGTGGCGTGCGGCCACGCCGCCGGGCTCGCGGGGCCTGAGCTTTCGGCCTACGCGGCCGCGGGGCTCGCCGACGACCATGAGTGCGTGACCTACGACGAACTCCTCGCCCGGCTGCGCCTGGGCTTGGCGGTCATGGTGAGGGAGGGCTCAAGCGAGCGGAACCTGGAAACACTCATCACTGGGGTGGTGAAGGAGAACATCGACACCCACAACCTCATGTTCTGCACGGACGACAAGCACCCCTTGGACATCCTGCGGGAAGGCCACATCGACTGGTGCGTAAGTCGCGCCATCGAGCTCGGGCTTTCGCCCCTGGCAGCGGTGCGGATGGCCACCCTGAACCCAGCCCGGCATTTTCGCCTGGAGAGGGCCTTGGGGGCAGTGGCGCCGGGCCGGTGGGCGGACTTCGTCCTCACCCCAAAGCTCAAGACGATCGAGCCGGTGCACGTGTTCGTGGACGGCCAGCATGTGGCCGCCGAGGGCGAGCTCCTCTCCCCGTCGGCGCCCCCCGCCCCACCAAAAGCAGCCCGCCACACGGTGCGGCTCAAACGGAGGCCCTCTCGAGAGGACTTTGTCCTGCGGGCCGAGAGCGACGAGGTCCGGGTGCGGGTGATCGAGCTCATCCCTGACCAGATCGTAAACCGGGCCGGGGTCGCGACCCTGTGGGTGTATGAAGGCCGTGTGATCCCCGACCTTGAGGAAGACGTCCTTCCCATCGCCTGCGTGGAGCGCTACGGGGCGAGCGGAAATGTGGCCCTTGCCTTCGTGCGGGGCTTTGGCCTCCGGCGGGGGGCGATCGCCGGGAGCGTGGCCCACGACCACCACAACATCCTGGTGGTGGGAACAAGCCCCGAGGACATGTTGACGGCGGTGGAAGCCCTGGCCGGCTCCCAGGGCGGGTTCGTGGTCGTGGAGGAAGGGAAGATACTAGCCCTCCTCCCCCTGCCCCTGTGGGGGCTGATGAGCGATCAGGACCTGACCACGGTCAACCGGGAATTAGAGAAAGTACGAGAGGCAGCAAGAGAGCTAGGCTGTCCCCTTGCCACCCCGTTCATGGCCCTGTCCTTCCTGTCCTTGCCCACGGTCCCAGAACTGGGGCTCACGGACAAGGGGCTGGTGGACGTGCGGGCCCACCGCCTGATCGAAGTGGTCCTGGGATAAAGGGGGTTCAGTTCCCGAGGTAGGCGACGGCCTCGATCTCGACGCGGGAGCCCTTGGGCAAGGCGCTCACCCCCACACAAGCCCGGGCCGGGGGCGCGAGGTCA
Source organism: Candidatus Acetothermia bacterium JdFR-47 (assembly GCA_002011415.1). GTDB lineage: Bacteria > Bipolaricaulota > Bipolaricaulia > Bipolaricaulales > Bipolaricaulaceae > JdFR-47. Next base: position 32,233 of record MTNI01000155.1, on the reverse strand, counting down.
AAGTACTCGGCATAGACCCGGTTCACGGCCGCGAAGTCCCCCATGTCGACGAGGTAAATCGTGACCTTCACCAGGTCGGAAAGCGTTGCCCCGGCAGCCGCGAGCACCGCCCGCAGGTTCTCCAGGCAGCGCCGGGTCTGCTCCTCTATTCCCCCGCGCACCAGCTCCCCATCGGGGCCGATCGGGATTTGGCCGGAAACGAAAAGGAAATCCCCGGCGCGGATGGCCGGGGAATAGGGACCGACGGTGTGAGCGCCCTCTGGGATTATGGNGTCTCGGCCCATGTCACACCCACGTAAGGCGCGCTACCTCCGCACCGTCCCCGTGCCGGGGACCAAGCTTCAGGATGCGGGTGTAGCCGCCCGGCCGGTCCTTGTACTTGGGGCCGATCTCCTCGAACAGCTTGTGGGTAGCCTCCTTGTCCTGGAGGACGGAGAACGCCAGCCTACGGGCCGCCTGGTCGCCCCGCCGGGCCCAGGTCACCAGCCGCTCCACGAGCTGTTGAGTGGCCTTGGCCCGCGCCGGCGTTGTGTCCACTTTGCCGTATATGATCAGGGCCTTCGCCTGCCCGGCGAGCACCGAGCGGCGGCGAGAGCGGGTCATGGAGAGCTTCGGAACCTTGCGTCGGTGGCGCATCTAAACCTCCCTCTCGGAGCGAAGCTTGTGTCCAAGCTCGGCGAGACGGGCCTCCACCCGCTCGAGCGTCTTCTCGCCGAACCCGTGGATGTCGAGGAGTTCTTCTCTACTGCGGGCCAGGAGATCCCCCAGGGTAATGATCCCCTCCTCCCTGAGGAGGTTGCAGGCCCGGGCCTCGAAGCCAAGCTCCTCCAAGGGCTGGAGGAACTCCTCCGGCACCACTTCCTTCCCGGGCGCTTCCGCCGCCTCGGGAGCGGCCCCGGCAACGAACGCAAGGTGCCGCTGGAGGATCTCCACCGCCTGTTCGACCGCTTGACGGGGGGAGATGGCCCCGTTGGTCCACACTTCTAGCACAAGCCGCTCGTAGCCGGAACGTCCTCCCACCCGGGTCTCCTCCACCTGGAAGTTCACCTTCTCCACGGGAGAGAAGTCCGAGTCGATGGGGATGAGGGACAGGGGTGCGTCCTCCCGCTTGTTCTCCTCAGCGGGCCTGAACCCCCGGCCCGTCTCCAGTTCCATCTCTACCTCGAGGCGGCCGTCCTCGTTCAGGGTAGCGATGTAGTGGTCCGGGTTCACGATCTCCACCCCGGCGGGTGCCTCTATGTCCTTCGCCCGCACTTCTGCGGGGCCGGTGACGTTGAGGTAAAGGCGGTGCAGCTCCTCATCCTGGGTGCGGAACACCACGCCACGCAGGTTGAGGATGATGGCGAGGATGTCCTCGCGGACCCCCTCGATGGTGTCGTACTCATGGTACTTGCCGGCGAAGTTCACCCGCACCACCGCGGCCCCGGGAATGGAGGAGAGAAGCACCCTCCGTAGGGCGTTCCCCACCGTGGTGGCGAATCCCCGCTCAAGCGGCTCCACCACCAGCCGTCCGTAGCGGTCGGTGTGCTCCGTCCACGAAAGCGTCTCCGGATACACAAAGCTCGGCATATCCCCTACCTCGAGTAGAACTCCACAATCAGGCTGGTCTCGATGGACTGATCCAAGTCCTCCAAGTTGGGCTCCGCTGTAACCTGGATGCGCAGCGCCTCCAGGTCCCTGGTCAGCCAGCTCGGCAAGGGGCGTCGCTCGGCTGCTCCCTTTATGAGCTCCCGGAGCTTGTCCCGGGACTCGGGCTTGACCTCGACCAGATCACCCTCCCGCACAAGGTACGAGGGGATGTTGAGATGCCGTCCGTTCACCAAAAAATGCCCATGGGTGATGAGCTGACGTGCCTGATCCCGGGAAAATGCGAATCCAGCCCGGTAGACAACGTTGTCCAGCCGGCGCTCCAGGATCTTGAGAAGGGATTCGCCGGTAACTCCCTTCTTCTTCTTGGCCATCTCCACGTAGCGGCGGAACTGGGCCTCCCTGACCCCATAGATGCGCTTTGCCTTCTGCTTTTCGCGCAAGTGAATGGCGAACTGGGTGGCCCGCCGCCGATAGCGACCATGCTGTCCCGGCGGAAACGGTCTCCGGCTCATGGCGCACTTGTCGGAATAGCAACGATCGCCCTTCAGGAAGAGCTTCACGCCCTCCCGGCGGCAGAGTCGGCACTTGGAACCAATATACCTGCCCATTTCGACGAGCCTCCTAGCTGTGTGGCACAGGGGTCACGTTCTTGACCTCTTCCACTTGAATGCCCGCGGAACGCAGGGTTTGCACCGCAGCCTGTCGGCCCGGCCCGGTGCCGTTCACGGTGACAATCACTGACCGGATCCCGAAATCTTTCATCTCCTTGGCGAGCGCCTGGGCAGCGAGCTGGGCGGCGTACGGTGTACCCTTGCGGGAACCGGAGAAGCCCACCGTGCCCGGCGATTTCCACGTGATCACGTCCCCGTTCAAGTCAGTGAGGGTGAGGATGGTGTTGTTGAACGTGGAATGGATATGCACCCGGGCGCGCTCGAGCTTTATGGCTTTCTTCTTGCGCTTTGTTGTCCGCTTGGCCATGGCTACTTCCTCTTTCCGGCCTTAGCCGGGCGCGGGCCCTTCCAAGTACGCGCGTTGGAGCGCGTCTTTTGCCCTCGCACCGGAAGTCCAATCTTGTGCCTGATGCCCCGATAACATCCGATGTCGATAAGCCGCTGGATGTGGTTGCGAACCTGCCGCCGGAGGTCCCCCTCCACCGTGTAGGACTCCACCTCCCGACGGAGAGCGGAAACCTCCTGCTCGGTCAGGTCCATCACCCGCGTATCGGGATCGATGCCCGTGCGCGCGAGTATCTCCTTCGCCCGCGAAGGCCCGATCCCATAGATATAGGTCAAGGCCACCTCAATCCTCTTCTTGGCCGGAAGGTTGACCCCTGCGATCCTTGCCATCAGCCCCCCTTAACCCTGCCGCTGCTTGTGCTTCGGGTCACGGCAAATCACCCATAGCCGGCCGTTACGCCGAATCACACGACATTTTTCGCAGATCTTCTTCACCGAACTGCGCACCTTCATCTCTCGCTCCTTTTTACGTTTCCCGGTATACGATCCGCCCGCGGGTGAGGTCGTAAGGCGAGAACTCCACCACGACCCTGTCTCCGGCCACCACCCGGATGAAGTGCTTCCGCATGCGGCCAGAGCTCTTGCACAGGGCAACGTGCCCGTTGTCCAGCCTCACCCGAAACATGGAGTCGGGCAAGACCTCAATCACCTCGCCCCGCGCTCGGATCACTTCCTTCTTCGCCAAATCTCCTCCCAAATCCCACCCGTCAGTACTTTCGGGCCCTCCGGGAGCACTGCCACCATCTCCTCGTAATGCGCAGACAGCCCCCCGCTGGCCGTCACCGCCGTCCAGCCATCCTCTTCTATCCGGACCGGGAGATCATCAGTTTTGACCATGGGTTCTGGACACAACACCATTCCCTCCCGGAGTCGTGCCCCCCGGCCCGGCGGGCCGAAATTCGGAATCTGGGGGTCTTCATGGAGATCCCGCCCGATCCCGTGGCCGACGAATTCCTTGACCACGAAAAAGCCATGGCGCCGAACATACGCGCCAATGGCATGAGAAATGTCCGAAAGTCGAGAATCAATTCTAGCCAGCTTTATCGCCTCTTGCAAGGCTCCTCGCGCCACTCGCATAAGCCGCTCGGCCTCGGGGGAGACCCGCCCGATTCCCACCGTGACCGCGGCGTCGGCGTAGTAACCCGCCCGCTTTANGCCCAAGTCGAGCGAAAGCACATCCCCTTCGGCCAGGACCTTCTTGTCAGAGGGGATGCCGTGCACGATCTCCGCGTTCACCGAAGCGCAAAGCGTGGCCGGGTAGCCGCGATAGCCCTTGAAGGCGGGCTCGGCTCCAGCAGCCCGGATGAGCCGCTCGGCCAGCCGATCCAGCTCCCCCGTGGTGACCCCGGGCCCCGCCGCCAGCGCCACCTCCACCAGGATCTCAGCGAGGAGTTTGGCGTTCTCCTCCACCACCGTGAGTTCGTGCTCGGTCTTAAGGGCAATCATTGCGGAGAGCACGGAGAACGTCCGCCAACACCTCCTCCGGGGAGCGAGCAGCGTCCACGCGCACGAGTATCCCTTTCTCCTCGTAGTACTTCACCAGCGGGGCCGAGTCCCGCAGGTACACCTCAAACCGACGGGAGATCACCTCCGGGGTGTCGTCCCGACGCTGAACCAACGCCTCTCCACAGCGATCGCACCGCTCGTCCTCTTTGGGGGGCTGGGTGACCAGGTTGTACACCGCCCCGCACTTGGGACAGACGCGCCGGGCGGAAAGGCGCCGGACGACCTCGTCCCGGCCGATCTCCAGGTACACCACCACGTCCACCGGGGCTATCCCCGCGAGGCCTTCGGCCTGGGCCAAGGTGCGGGGGAAACCGTCGAACAGGACGCCACGGCGATCGCCAACGTGCTCCTTGACCATGGATAGGATGACCTCATCCGGAACGAGCTCCCCCTTGTCCATGTACTCCTTGGCCAATCGCCCCAGCTCCGTACCCCGAGCCACCTCATCCCGGAGCACATCCCCGGTGGAAAGGTGGAGATAGCCGAGCTCGCTGGCGAGCCGCTGAGCAAGCGTTCCCTTTCCCGCCCCCGGCGGTCCCAATAGCACCACGTTCTTCTTCATCCACCCTTCCTTCCGCCCAGGAAAGCTGCCCCCTTGACCAGTGACTCGTACTGACGCATCACGAGGTGGGCCTCCATCTGCATGATGGTGTCGATCCCCACACCCACTACGATGAGGAGGGAAGTTCCACCGAGCCAGAAAGAGCGGATGTTGGACACCGCCCGGAATAAGTAGGGCAGAACAGCGATGGCTGAGAGGAACACCGCACCCACGATGAGGAGCCTCCCGGTCACATCTGTGAGATAACGGGCCGTTGGCTCCCCTGGCCGCACCCCGGGTATGAAGCCGCCCGCCTCCCGCAAGTTCTTGGCAAGGTCATTAGGATCGAAGATCAGCGAGGAATAGAAGTACGTAAAGAAGCAGATCAGAAGCACATACGCGATGAGGTAGATCAGGCTTCCCGGTGCCAAATAGCTCTGCAGCCATTGCAGGCCAGGCACCCAGGCAGCGATGGAGCTCGGGAGCGTCAGGATCGCGGACGCGAAGATGATGGGGATCACGCCGCCCTGGTTCACCCGGATGGGAAGGTGCGCGGTGTGTCCACCGTACACCCGCCTTCCTGCGGTGCGCTTGGCGTACTGGATGGGGATCTTTCGCTGACCCTGCTGGATGATAACCGTGCCGGCGATNACNACGATGAACACCACGAGCAANCCCACCGCCCAGATCGGCGACACCGTCCCAGCCGANATCTCGAGGTATGTCTGCTGGAGCTGCCCTGGAAAGCGGGCGATGATCCCAGCCATGATGATCATAGAAATTCCGTTTCCGATNCCGTTTTCTGTTATGCGCTCGCCGATCCACATCAGGAAGATCGTCCCCGTCGTGAGAGCCACAATGCAGGTNAGGAAGAAGCCCACCGTGGGCTGAGCCAGGCCGTACCGGATCACCAAGAAGCTCATGGCGTAAGCCTGGAGGAAGGCAAGGGCCACCGTACCCCAACGAGTGTACTGGGTGAGTTTCCGACGTCCCTCCCGGCCCTGCTGCTGCAGTTCTTTCAGTTTGGGGAACACAGGGATGAGAAGCGACAGGATAATGGAGGCGTTGATGTACGGGATCACCCCGAGCCCGAACAGGGAGAACCGCTGGAGCGCTCCTCCGGTGAACAGGTTNATGAATTGGAACAGCCCCGCCCCAAATGCCCCGGACAGGACCTCAGCGAGCTGCTTCGTGTCCACCCCTGGGACCGGGATGTACGAGCCGATGCGGAATATGAGGAGCATAACCAAGGTGTAGAGGATGCGCTTCCTCAGCTCCTCGATGGCGAAGACCTGGCGGATCCTATCCAGCACGGTTAGACCTCCTCAGCCACGCCCCCGGCTGCCAGGATCTTTTCCCGTGCCGCGGAGCTGAACTTCTTCGCTTTGACGGTCAGGGCCTTCGTGAGCTCCCCCTCACCGAGGACCTTNAGGCCGGCCTTGGGGTCCTTGACCACGCCCCGGGCCATGAGCTCCTCCAGGGTCACAACCTCCCCGGCCTCGAAGTGGGCCTCCAGATCCCCCACGTTGACGATGGCGTACTCCACCCGACAGGGATTCTTGAACCCTCTCTTGGGGAAACGCATCCAGAACGGGGTCTGTCCGCCCTCGAAACCGGGACGCACGTGCACCCCGGAGCGCGATCCCTGCCCCTTGGTGCCGCGTCCGGACTCGTGCCCGCCGTGGCCGGAGCTGTACCCGCGGCCGACACGCTTGCGCCGATGCCTGCTGCCAGGAGTGGGCCTGAGATCGCTAAGCCTTAGCACCCTCAACCTCCAGGATGTCCTCGACCTTCTTCCCCCTGCGGGCGGCCACCTGCTCGACGGTCTCNAGCCGCTGGAACCCCTCCAGCGTCGCCCGCGCCAAGTTCAAGGGATTGGTGGAACCAAGGGCCTTGGTGAGGATGTCCTTAAGACCCGCAAGCCTGCACACCGCGCCCACGGTCCGGCCCGCGATGATCCCCGTTCCGGGATAGGCGGGCTTGAGGAGCACCTGGGCTGCCTTGAACTCCCCGATCACCTCGTGGGGGATGGTGCCATTCACGATGGGGACCTCGATCATGTGCTTGGCGGCGTCCCGAATGGCCTGCTGAATGGCCTGGGGGATCTCGATGGACTTCCCCATGCCCACGCCCACGTGTCCCTGGCCGTCGCCGACCACCACCACCACCCGGAACCGCAGGCGCTTGCCGCCCTTGGTCACCTTACCGACACGACGGATCTCGATAACCTCGTTTGATAGCTGCTCCACGCTGAAGTCGGGCTTCAAAATACCAACCCCCCCTCACGCGCCGCCTCGGCCAGCGCCTTGACCTTGCCGTGATACGGATAGCCAGCCCGGTCGAACACCACTTCCCGGATCCCCTTCTCCANGGCCCGTTCGGCGATGAGCTTGCCCACAAGGCGGGCCGCCTCCACATCAGCGGACTTGACCTTCTCCCGAACCTCCGGCTCCAAGGTGGAGGCAGCGACCAACGTATGGCCACGCGAATCGTCGATCACCTGCGCGTAGATATGGCGCAGGCTCTTGTAGACACACAGGCGAGGGCGCTCGGGCGTGCCCACGATCTTACGCCTGATCCTCAGGTGCCGCTTCTTCCGCTGCGCGTTTCGACTGATCTTAGCCATGGTCAAGATCACTTCACCCCAAGCTTTCCAGCCTTGCGCACGATCTCCTCGCCCTTGTAGCGGATCCCGGTNGCCCGGTAGGGCTCGGGCGGACGGAAGGCACGGATGTTGGCCGCCACCTGGCCCACGAGCTGTTTGTCGATCCCTCGCACTATGACCCGCTGCTGATCAGGGACCTCTACCTCCACCCCAGCCGGGATCTCATAGCGCACCGGATGGGAGTAGCCGAGCTCCATGACCAAGGTGTTCCCCTCCATGCGGGCCCGGTACCCAAGACCATGGATCTCGAGCTCCCGCACCCACTTCTGACTCACCCCGTGGACCATGTTGGCGATGAGGGCCCGGTACAGGCCATGGCGGGCCCGGTAGACCGAGCGATCTCCCTTGCGGATCACCCGCACCTCGCCGTCCTCCACCTTTATCTCCACGTACTTGGGCTCGTAGCGNTGCTCCAACTTCCCGTGCGGCCCCTCCACGATCACCCGATCCTCTTCCACGGTGACGCGAACTCCGTCAGGGATTGGAATAGGCCGCTTTCCGATCTTGGACATCTCGCCTCACCTCACCAGATCTCGCACAGGAGCTCGCCGCCGATGTGCCGCTTCCGGGCTTCCCTGTCGGTCATGATCCCCTGCGACGTGGACAGGATACAGATCCCAAGACCGCTGAGGGCGCTAGGGATTTCGTCTGCTCCCACGTACACCCGGCGCGACGGGCGGCTGATCCGCCTCAGGCCCTGAATCGCCGGCCGGCGGAAACGAGTCCCCTGCACCAGGTACTTGAGGCGGATGCGAAGGAGGGGATAGCTCTCCCCTTCCTCTACCTCGTAGTCCTCGATATAGCCTTCCTCCTTGAGGATGCGGGCAATGGCCTCACGCACCCGGGAGGAGGGCATTACCACCTCGGAGTGCTGCCGCTCACCAGCGTTCCGGATCCGCGTCAGCATGTCAGCGATCGGATCAGAGACCGTCACGGCATCCTCCTTACCAACTGGCCTTTTTGACCCCGGGGATTTCCCCGTCCAGGGCCAGCTTGCGAAAACAAAGTCGGCACAGGCCAAAGTCCCGGATGTACGCCCGTGGACGCCCACACAGCTGGCACCGGTTGCGGTGCCGCACCTGGAACTTCGGCGGCCGCTGGGATTTCAAGATCAACGCCTTCCTCGCCATATCTCCCCCTAATCCTCCCGGAACGGGCACCCCAGCGCCTTGAGCAGGTGATAGGCCTCCCGATCCGTTTCGGCCGTAGTCACGATGGTGATGTCCATCCCCTGGATCTGCACCACGTCGTCGTAGGAGACCTCGGGGAACACAAGCTGTTCCGAGATGCCCAGGGAGTAGTTGCCCCGGCCGTCGAAGGAGTCCGGGGACACCCCCTTGAAGTCCCGAATCCCGGGGAGCACCACGTTGAACAGCTTATTCAGGAACTCGTAGGCGCGCACACCCCTCAAGGTCACCATGCACCCGATCGCGTCGCCCTGACGGATCTTGAAGTCCGACACCGANCGCTTGGCCCGCGTGACCACGGGCTGCTGCCCGGCAAGCTGGGCGAGGTTCCGCATCGCCCCCTCAAGCACCTTGGGGTCGTCGTGCTTGCCGACCCCCATGTTGATGACGACCTTTTCCACCTTGGGTACCTGCATGACGTTCTTGTACCCAAGCTCCTTCATGAGCTGCGGCACGATCTCGGCTTTGTAGCGTTCGTATAGCAACATGGCCTCACTCAAAAGTAGCCCCACACTTGCGACACTTACGCAGCTTCTGNCCCTCCACGAACGCGAAGCCAATTCGCGTGGGGACGCCGCACTCGGGGCAGATCACCCGTACGTTGGACACATGGATCGGGGCCTCCCGCTTGATGATCCCGGGCTCACGCACAGTCTGGGTGGGGCGCTGGTGCTTGGTGATGATGTTCACCCCTTCCACCAACACCCGCTCCCGCTCGGGGTACACCCGGATGACCTTGCCGATCTTCCCCCGGTCGTCCCCGGCGATCACCTTGACGCGGTCCCCCTTCTTCACCTTGCGCATCAACATCCTCCTACACCACTTCAGGCGCCAGGGAGATGATCCGCATCATGCCTTGCTCCCGGAGCTCACGCGCCACCGGCCCGAACACCCGCGTGCCGATGGGCTGAAAGTTCTTGTCCACGAGCACAACGGCGTTGTCGTCGAAGCGCAGCGTGCTCCCGTCGGACCGGCGATAAGCGGCCCGGGTGCGCACCACCACCCCCCGGACGATGTCCCCCTTCTCGAAATCCGAGGTGGGGATACGCCGTTGCACCGAGGCCACAATGATATCACCGATCTGCCCCCGGCGCCTCTTGCCCAGAACCGTAATACACTTCACTTCCTTAACTCCGGTGTTGTCCGCTACGACGAGCCGCGTCTCCGGAAGGATCATGGCTAACCCTCCGCTCGCTTAACGATCCCGACCAGCCGCCACCGCTTGAGTCGCGACAGCGGGCGCGTCTCCTCGATGCGCACTATGTCCCCCACTCGCGCCTGCTCCCTCTCATCGTGCACGTAGTACTTGGTGCGCCGGCGCACGTACTTGCGGTAGCGGGGGTGTTGGACGAGTCGGTCCTCCACCACCACGATGGTCTTCTGCATCCTGTCGCTGACCACACGGCCAATTCTTTGCTTACGCATTGCGCCCCACCTTGCGTTCCCGCAGCACCGTAAGCGCTCGGGCGATATCACGCTTTGTCTTCTTTATCTCCGCCGTGTTCTGGAGCTGGCCGGAGGCGAGCTGGAAACGCAGATTCAAGAGCTTGCGCTTCCAGTCGCGCACCCGCTGCTCAAGCTCCTCCACGGAGAGCTCCCGCAGCTCGCGCGCCTTCATCGCTCACCTCCTAGGTGAAACCGCCGCCTGAGCCGCGTGGGGATGGGGAACTTATAGGAGACGATCTTGTGAATGCGCTTCGCCTCCTGTTCCGATACCCCCGCGAACTCGAACATGATGGTGCCCGGCTTCACCACGGCCACCCAGTTCTCCACGTTCCCCTTACCTTTACCCATCCGGGACTCGGCGGGCTTACGGGTGATGGGCTTGTCCGGGAAGATCCGGATCCACACCTTACCCCGGTGGGTAGCCCGGGCAAGGGCCGTCCTGGCCGCCTCGATCTGCTGGCGGGTGATCCACGCCGGGGCCAGGGCCTGAATCCCGTAGTCACCGAACACCACGTCGGTGCACCGGGTGGCCTTGCCCTTGATCCGCCCCTTCTGCTGCTTGCGATATTTCGTGCGTTTCGGAAAGAGCAGGGACATCTAGCTCACCTCGCGGTTGTGCTCCCCCGGGGACCAAACCTCGCCCCGGAACACCCACGCCTTGACCCCGATGACCCCGTACTTGGTCATGGCCTCAGCCAGGCCGTAATCCACATCCGCCCGCAGGGTCTGCAGGGGAACCCGCCCCTGCTTCATCTCCACCGAGCGCGCGATGTCCGCGCCCCCAAGGCGCCCGGAGATGCGGATCTTGACCCCCTGAGCCCCGGCCGCCATCACCCTGCGGATCGTCTCCTTCATTGCCCGATAGGGGTTGATGCGGTTCTCGATCTGGAAGGCCACGTCCTGGGCCACGAGTGGCGCCTCGAGCTCCGGCCGCTCCACCTCCATCACCCCGATGCGGACCTGGCGACCGGTCATCTTGGAAAGCTCCTCTTGCAAGCGCTCGATCTCGGAGCCCCCCCGCCCGATCACGATCCCCGGCCGCGCCGCTCGGATGGTCACCGAAACCCGGTCCTCCACAGCCCGTTCGATCAGCACCTCGGCGATGCCGGCGCCGCGATAGTTCTTCTTGATGTACTCCCGAATCCGCCGGTCCTCGGCCACATACTCCGGGACCTTACTGTCGGGCGCAAACCAATTGGAGCGCCACTTCCTTAACACCCCGATTCGGAAGCCGACCGGATGCGTCTTCTGGCCCATCAGTCCTCCCTCTCGGCTACCACGACGGTGATGTGGGAAAGCCGACGCCTTATGATGTCCGCCCGACCGAAAGCCCTGGGCTTGAGCCGCTTCATCCGCGGCCCCTCATCCACGTACGCCTTGACCACCCAGAGCCGGTCCGGATCCATTTCGAAATTATGCTGGGCATTGGCCACAGCGGAGTCGAGCACCTTGCGGATGATCCGTGCCGCTTTCTTGGGAGAGAAAGCGAGGATCCGCTGGGCCTCGGCCACTGGCTTACCCCGGATCTCGTTGATCACGAGCCGCGCCTTGAGGGGCGAAACCCGCACAAACCGCACCCGCGCAATCGCCTCCCTCATCTTCTCACCTCGATCACTTCGGCGTCGGGGCCTTCTTCCGAGTGCCGCCGTGGCCCCGGAAGGTCCGCGTAGGGGCGAACTCCCCCAAGCGATGACCGATCATTGCCTCGGTGATGCGAACGGGCACGAACGAGCGCCCGTTGTGCACCTTGATGGTGAGCCCCACCATCTCGGGGATGATCATCGAGGCCCGCGACCAAGTGCGGATCTCGGAGATCTCGCCGCGCTTGGCGCGCTCCACCTTTTTGAGGAGCTTGGGGTGTACGTAAGGCCCCTTCTTCTTGGAACGACCCATTACTTCCTCCTCTTGAGGATCAGGGCGTCGCTGGGCTTACGGCGCTTGCGCGTCTTGCGCCCGCCCTTGGTAAGCCAACCCCACACCGACTTCGCCGGGCCTCCCTCACCGGTGCGGCCTTCACCGCCCCCGTGCGGGTGGTCCACAGCGTTCATGGCCACCCCGCGCACCCGCGGCCTGCGCCCGAGGTGCCGTACCCGCCCGGCCTTGCCGTGACGGATGTTCTTGTGGTCGGGGTTAGACACCCGGCCGATGGTGGCCATGCACTCGATGTGGAACAGCCTTACCTCGCCCGAGGGAAGGCGCACCACCGCCCGATCCTCCTCGCGGCCGAGGAGCTGCGCCGCCGTCCCCGCGGCCCGAGCGATCTTGCCCTTGGACCCAGGGGTGAGCTCCAGGTTGTGGATGAAGCTGCCTACGGGGATCTTGCGCAGGGGGAGGGCATTCCCAGGGCGGGGCTCGGCGTTCTCGCCGGCCTCCACCACATCCCCCACCTTGAGCTCCACCGGCGCCAAGATGTAGCGCTTTTCCCCATCGGCGTAGTGGAGCAAGGTGATCCACGCCGACCGGTTGGGGTCGTACTCTATCGAGACCACCTTGGCCGGGACCCCCTGCTTGTCGCGAGCGAAGTCGATGATCCGGTAGCGGCGCTTATGTCCACCGCCTCGATGGCGAGCGGTGATCCGACCCTGGCTATTGCGCCCCGCGTGCTTCTTCAGCGGGACAAGCAGGGACTTCTCCGGAGGCTTCTTGGTGAGCTCCGAGAAATCCGGAAGCACCGCATGCCTCAACCCTGGCGTAACTGGATTCGTTTTCTTTAGCCCCATCTATCTCACCCCACGATGTCTATCTTGTGGCCGGGGGCGAGCTTGACCACAGCTCGCTTCTCCTCCTTGGTCCGCCCGAACCCCCGATCCATCCGGGTCCGGCGCGGCTTGCCCGGCCGGCGCAACGTCCACACCGCCTCGACTTTGACCCCAAACAGCTCCTCCACCGCGTGGCGGATGTCCACCTTGGTGGCGCGAGGATGGACCTCAAAGGTGTACTTGCCTTCCTCCATCTCCCGCCACGACTTCTCCGTCAGGATCGGGCGGAGCAGGATGTCCTCTGGAAAGAGCTTTCCCTCAGGCATCGCTCAACCTCCCCGCGAGCGCCTCCACTGCCCCCTGGGTCATGAGGAGCCCGTCGTGGACGATCACATGGTAGGGGGAAAGAAAATCGCTGCGCACACACGCCACCCCGGGTATGTTGGAGAACGTCTTGGTTACCTCCACCCGGTACTCGTCAGGCGATACCACGATCAACGTCTTCTCAGGACAGGAGAGCTTGGCGAGCAGCTCGATTCCGTCCTTGGTGCGAGGCCGCTCAAAGCCCAGGCGGTCGATGAGCAGGAGCCCTCCCTCCTGACAGCGAGCGGAGAGCGCCGAGATGAGGGCCTTGCGCCGCATTTTCTTGGGAAGGGAAAGCCGCACCTTGCGCGGCCGGGGGCCGAACGTCACCCCACCATGACGCCAGATGGGCGAACGGATGGAGCCGTGCCGGGCCCGTCCCGTTCCCTTCTGCCGCCACGGCTTACGTCCACCGCCCGCGACCTCCCCCCGCGTCTTGGCCTTAGCGGTCCCTTGCTTTTGGTTGAGCAGGAATATCCGCACCGCCCGATACAAGAGGTCCCGGTTTACAGGCCCTCCAAACAGGGCCTCCGGGACCTCTACCTCTTCGGGCCCCGCGTCCAAAGCGTCGAACCGATATAGTTTTGCCTTAGGCATCGTGCTTCCTTATCTTCAAGATCCCTTTACGCGGTCCGGGAACGGACCCGCGCAGAACGAGCAGTCCCCGTTCCTTGTCCACCTTCAGTATCTCGAGGTTGCGTACGGTCACCGTCTCCGTGCCGTAGTGGCCGGGCATCTTCTTGCCCTTCACGACCTTCCGTAGTCCCATGGGGCCGGAGGTTCCAGGGCGGCGAATGAGCTTGTGACCATGGGACTTGGGACGGTAGCTAAACCCCCACCGCTTGATGGTACCCTGAAAACCGTGGCCCTTGGAGGTTCCGGTCACGTCGACCAGCTCGCCCTCGGAGAACACCTCTATCCCTAGCTCTTGCCCCACCTCGAAGGCGTCCGGGTCGTCCACCCGGACCTCGTAGAGCTTGCGGCGCACCGCCACGCCCGCCTTGCGGAAGTGGCCGAGCAGGGGCTTGGTAAGGCGGCTCTCCTTAGTTTCCCCGTAGCCAAGCTGGATCGCCGCGTACCCGTCCGACTTCGGCCGCTTCACCTGTACTACCACCGACGGCTCCACCTGGACGACAGTAGCCGCCACAGCCCGTCCCTCGCCGTCGAACCATTGCGTCATGCCTACCTTTTTCCCGAGCAAAGCCAGCGCCATGGCAATCCCCCTAGAGCTTGATCTCGATGTCAATCCCAGTGGGGAGCTCCACTTCCATGAGGGCGTTTATCGTCTCGGAAGTCGGCTCCCGGATGTCGATCAGCCGCCGGTGGATCTTGCGCTCGAAGTGCTCCATGGAGCGCTTGTCCACGTGCGGCGACCGGAGCACGGTATACAGGCGCCGCTCGGTGGGAAGAGGGATGGGGCCAGCCACCTTGGCACGGGTGGCCTTGGCCGTCTCCACGATCTTCCGAACGGCCGTGTCCACGAGCTCGTGATCGTAGCTTTGCAGCTTTATTCTTATCTTTTCCCTTGCCATATTAGTATCCCCTGCTCCTCAGGACCTCCCGGGCTATTTGCTCCGGGACCACATCATAATGGGTCACCCGAAGGGTGTATGTGGCCCGCCCTTGAGTGAGCGAGCGCAGTCGGGTGGCGTACCCGAAGGTCTCGGCCAGGGGGATAGCCACGTGGATAACCTCTACAGTCCCCTTGGCCTCGATGGATCGGACCTCGCCCCTTCGGCGACCCAGATCCGAAACGACCTCTCCAAGGTACTCGCTGGGCGTGATTATATCACCCTCTGCAATGGGTTCCAAGAGTAGTACCCCAGCCTCTTCCAGGGCCCGCCGTAGGGCGTGGGTCCCGCATGTCTCGAACGCGATCTCCGTGGAATCCACGGGGTTGAACATACCTCCGAGCACCACCGCACGCACGTCCACCACCGGGTACCCCCCGATGGGGCTTGCGGCCAAGGCGCCCTCTATCCCCCGGCGGGCGGCCTCGACAAAATGGGGAGGGAGCTCCTCCGGCGGAGCCTGGCAGACGAAGGAGAACCCCTCTCCCCGGGGGAGCGGTTCGAAGCGCACCCGGAGCTTGGCGTACTGCCCCCGCCCTCCCATGGTATGGACAAACTCCTCTTCGATTTCCACCGCCTTGGCTATCGTTTCCTTGTAGGCGACGAGCGGCCTGCCCACCCGGTGCGGCACTCCGAATTCCTCCCGTACTCGGCGGAGCTGAATCTCCAGGTGCAATTCCCCCATCCCCCCCACCAACAGCTGCCCCGTGGACTCGTCGGTGAGCACGTGGAAGGTGGGGTCTTCCTGGGAGATCTTCTCCAAAGCCTCAAGGAGCGCCTTCTCCTCTGCCTCGGAGCGGGGCTCCACCGCCATGAACACCACCGGCTCCGGAAACGCTATGGGCTCAAGGTGCAAGGGATGACTCGGGTCACACAAGGTATCCCCGGTGAGCACCCGATCAGTGGAGATAACCCCCACGATGTCACCCGGCCCGGCCTGGTTTAGGCGTTCCCGGCGGTTGGCGTGCAGCCGGAACAACTTCGTCACCCGCACCTTACGGCCCACGGTGGCGTTGAGAACCACCTGCCCTTCGGACAGGGTCCCGGAGTAGATCCGGGTGTAAAGGAGCCTGCCGGCGTAGGGGTCCGAGGCCACCTTGAACACGAGCGCTGCCAGTGGCTCATCAGGGTCGGCGCGCCTGACCTCCTTGACCTCCCCATCGTCCCCGTAACCCTCCACCGGCGGGACATCGAGCGGCGAGGGAAGGAAATCCACCACGGCATCGAGCACAGGCTGCACGCCGATGTTCCCCAGGGCCGACCCTCCGAGCACGGGAACCCAACGACGCTCGATGGTGGCCTGGCGGATAACGGAGATGAGAAGCTCCCGCGGTACCTCCTCCCCGGCAAGATACGCCTCTGCCACCTCGTCAGAGAGCTCCGACAGTCGCTCGAGCAGCTCCTCTTTGATGCGGCGGTGCTCCTCCTGGACCTCCTCAGGGAGGGGCAGGCGCTCGAATTTCTCCCCACGGGTTTCCTGGTCCCAACGGATCGCCTCCCCTCGCAACACATCCACCATGCCAAGAAGCCGCCCCTCGGGGTCCCGCCACGGGAAGAACAACGGCAGCGCCACTGCCCCCAGCCGCTCCTCGATGGCCCGCACTGTGGCGTAAAAGTCTGACTCCACCCGGTCCAGCTTGTTCACGAAGGCGATACGGGGAACGTGGTAGCGATCTGCCTGTCGCCAAACGGTCTCGGACTGAGACTCCACCCCCTCCACGCCGGAGAACACCACCACCGCCCCATCCAAGACCCGCAGGGATCGCTCCACCTCCGCCGTGAAGTCAACGTGACCCGGGGTGTCGATGATGTTGATCTGATGCCCCCGCCAGGTCACGGTCGTGGCAGCGGCGGTGATGGTGATGCCCCGTTCCTTCTCCAGGGCCATCCAATCCATCTCCGCCGTGCCGTCGTGGACCTCCCCCATCTTGTGGATCTTGCCGGTGTAATAGAGGATGCGCTCCGTGAGGGTGGTCTTACCGGCGTCTATATGGGCGATGATGCCGATGTTCCGAACCTTGCGGATGGCATAATCGGGTCCGTCCATCGGCCCGCCCACGGATCACCAGCGGTAGTGCGCGAAGGCCCGGTTCGCCTCCGCCATGCGGTGGGACTCGAGCTTCTTCTGGTAAGCCGCTCCCTCTCCCCGTGCCGCGTCGGCGATCTCGGCTGCCAGACGCTCCGGCATGGTCCGTTCGGACCGGTTACGGGCGGCCTGCACGATCCACCTCAGGGCGAGCATGGTCTGGCGGTGGGCCGGCACCTCGAACGGCACCTGATAGGTGGCACCACCGACGCGCCGGGAACGGACCTCCAGCTTGGGCATGCAGTTCTGAACAGCCTTGATGAACACCTCCAAGGCCGGCCCTTCCCCCCGCCGCTCCAGGATATCGAAGGCCTGATACACGATGCGCCGGGCGAGGGACTTCTTGCCGTCCCACATCACGTAGTTGATCAGCTTCTCGACGAGCTTGGAACCNTACCGGACGTCCTGGGGTACGTCGCGTCCCGGGATAACGATGTCGAACGTGGCCACCTTAACCCTCCTTGGGGCGACGTACGCCATATTTGGACCTGGCCTGGCGGCGACCCTCCACCCCGGCCGCGTCCAGGGCCCCGCGGACGATGTGGTACTTCACCCCCGGCAAGTCCTTAACACGCCCACCCCGCACGAGCACGATGGAGTGTTCCTGGAGGTTGTGCCCCTCCCCCGGGATGTAAGCGGTCACCTCACGCCCGTTGGAAAGGCGCACCCGGGCCACCTTCCGCAGGGCGGAGTTCGGCTTCTTGGGGGTGCGGGTGAACACACGCACGCATACCCCGCGCCGCTGCGGGCACTCCTCAAGGGCCACCGACTTGCTCTTCGAGAGCTTCGGCTTGCGGCCATAACGAACCAGTTGGTTGAACGTCGGCATATCTTCTACCTCCTATGGTGGCAGTATTTTAGACATGTCGTGATCGCGCTTCAACGCTCTTCCCCTTCGTCCTCATCGCCCTCTTCTTCTTCGGACTCGGGACGAGGGAAAGCNGTCCCCACCGGGACCTTTTTGCCAACCATGAGGCACGGNTTGAGCCCTTGCAAGTGATCCTCCTCGCCCCGCAGGGCGGCGTCGGCGAGCACCTTGGTGGTGCGCTCGAAGGAGGCAGCAGCAAGCCAGGACTTCCTGAGGAGAGCAGCCCGGGAGATCCGGAGCAGTTCCCGCTCACCCTGGGGCAAGCGGTACTCACTGATCCGTACCGTCCGTGGTTCCCCGTGAAGCTCCACCCGCACCTGCCTGACCCCTAGGGCCACCATGCGCTCGAGNAGCCTCGGGGTAAGCTCCTCGCCGGCCTCGGCCACGGTCATCCCNCCCCGCGTCACCGGCGCCAGGAGCTTCGCCCCCACGATCTCCTCGCGCATCCTGCGGATGCGCTCGTTCTCCTCCGACAGGCGTCGCACCTCGGCCTGGAATACCTCCAGGGGCACGATGTCGTTGAGAAGGAAGTTCGATTCCCCGGGATCCTCGATGCGTACGTTGTTCAAAATCTGGCGGATCACAACCTCGAAGTGCTTGTCGTTGATGTCCACGCCCTGGGACTTGTACACCCGCTGGAGCTCGGTGAGCAAGTACTCCTTGGTCTTCAGGACCCCGGCCACCTCCATGAGATAGTGGGGCGGGATGACGCCCTTGGAGATGGCTTCACCGCGCTCCACCTTGTCACCCACACGGACGATGGCCGCCTCTTGGCACTCCACCTGGGCCCGGTAGCGCAGGCGCACTTTGGCGATGTCGCCTTCCACCTCCACCCGCTCGATGATAATCGTCTCGCCCTGGGGCAGGTTAAGACGCAGTATCTCCTGGCCTTCCCGGACCGGGGCCCCATGCTCCACCATGGGCAAAAGGTCCGGGGTGAGCGGGAGGATCATCCCCCGCCCTCCCTCCGCGAGAATCGCGATGCTGCCTTCGGAAAGAAGGACCGTGCCCGAAACGTCCGCGCTCACCACCAGAGGGCGGGAACGGGTCGTCAGCTTGCGTCCGGCCTCGACTTCTTCCCCGTCCTTGACCAGGATTTGGGCCCCGTAGGGCACCCCGTATTCATACTCCTTGCCTTCAGCGTCCTTGATCACGACCAGGCGCTTTTTTCCCTCCTGGCGGATCTCCACCACCCCGGAGGCCTCCGCCACCGGAGCCTCGATGTGGTATTCCTCGGTCAAGGGGTCGCCCTCCTTCACCGTGCTCCGGTGAGCGACGCAGGGCTTCGCCCCCTCGGGAAGGGTGTACAGGCGGTCCAGCCCGCCCGTGTCGAGCAAGGCCAAGTACTTCTTGTCTTCCTCCTCGAAGTAGAAGGCGGTGCCGTCGATGGGGGAGCGGAGGGAAAGGAAGGTCTGCGCATCCACCTCCTCGCCCTCGCCCACCTTGAGCAGGGCAGCGGGCAAACGCACCGCGCGCGGAGAGGAGGTGATTTCCACCCGCTCCTTTCCGGCCCGGGTGGTCTCGACCTTGGTCACGTGCCCGGCAAGCGGGGCCACGGTAGCGTGGGCGGACTTGGTGGTCTTCCGGGCTTCGAACAGCTCCTCCGCCCGAGGAAGACCCTGGGTGATGTCCACCCCGGCCACCCCACCGGTATGGAAGGTACGCATGGTAAGCTGGGTCCCCGGCTCACCGATGGACTGGGCGGCGATCACCCCCACGGCGGTCCCCAGGTCCACCAGGCGGTGGAAGGCCAGGTCCAGTCCATAACAGAGCTGACACATGCCATCGGGCGTCTGGCAGGTGGTGGGGGAGCGGACCACGATGCGGGGACGGACGCGCACGGTCTTGATCCCCGCGGAGAGGAGCTCCTCCACTAGCTCCGGGGTTAGGTTCTCGTCCTTGCGCACGAGCACGGCCCCGGTCTCGGGGTGACGCACGTCCTCCACCGCCTTGGTGTGGGGCGCGCGCTCCCTGGCGTTCTCGTCCTGAAGGTCGAGATCAACCTCCAATGTGCCGATCCGCTCGGCCGTGACCCGGTCGATCATTTCGTTACGGTCCAAGAGCACCTCGCCGGTGCGCGGGTCGAACACGGGCTCGGCCGTGACCCGGCCGTAGATGCGTTCGGGGATGGCCTCCATGATCCCCCCGCCCGCAAAGTACAGGGGGTCTATCTCCACGCCCTGCCGCGTGCCGCAGTCGTGCTCTTTGACCACCACGTCCACGCAGGCGTCCACGAGCCTCCGCGTGAGGTAACCCGCGTCAGCGGTCCTGAGGGCGGTGTCAGCCGTCCCCTTACGTCCGCCGTGGGTGGAGATGAAGTATTCGATGATGGACAGGCCTTCGCGGAAGTTGGAGATCACCGGCCACTCGATGACCCGCCCTTGAGGATCGGCCATGGGGCCGCGCATGCCCGCGAGTTGCTTCACCTGGCTGGAGGAACCTCGGGCCCCGGAGGCCACGATGCCCCACACCGGGTTGAATGGGTTCTTAGAAAGGTTCCGCATCGTGGCCTGCTCCACTTTGTCCACGGTCTCCCGCCACACCCGCACCACGGCCTGGAAACGCTGGGTCTCGGTGGCCAGCCCCCGCTCGTACATACGGTTGATCCGCTCCACCTTGGCCCGGGCCTCCTGGATGAGTTCCTCCTTCTCCGGCGGNATCTCGCAGTCCGGGATGGAGATGGTGAGNCCGGAGAGGGTGGCGAACTTGAAGCCAAGCTCCTTAACCCGGTCGAGGAGCTCGGTGGTCCGCTCCCAACCGTAACGCAGATAACATTCGAGCACCTTGCGCCGGGTCATCTTGGAGTCGAAGGTGGCCCCGTAGTCCCGGAGGTCCGGCGGGAACGCGATGTTCAGAAGTGCCCGTCCCAGGGTGGTGTCGACAAGCTCCCCGTCGATGCGGATCTTTATCGGGGCATGCAGGTCGATCACCCCGTGCTCGTAGGCCTTCTCCGCTTCCTCGATGGACCGGAAGGCCTTGCCGGCGCCCTTCCCCTTCGGGTTGAGCATGGTCATGTAGAAGAACCCGTATACCTGGTCCTGAGTGGGTACAGCAAGCGGCCCTCCGTGGGCAGGGGACAGGATGTTCTTGGCCGAGAGCATCAGATCTTTCGCCTCTTTGACCGCTTCCTTAGAGAGGGGTAGGTGCACCGCCATCTGGTCGCCGTCGAAGTCGGCGTTGTAAGGCGGGCACACGTGGGGATGNATCTGGATCGCGTCCCCGTCCACCAGGATCGGCTCGAAAGCCTGGATAGAAAGACGGTGCAAGGTCGGAGCTCGGTTAAGGAGTACCGGATACTCCTTGATGAGCTCGTCCAAGATATCCCACACTTCGGGGAGTTCCCCGGCCAGGGCCCGATTCTTCACCTCGTCGTAGTCCGAGAACGTCACGTTCTCAAGGCGCGCCAAAACGAACGGCTTAAATAGCTCCAGGGCCATCTTCTTGGGGATACCGCACTGGTAAAGCTTGAGCTTGGGATTGACCACGATAACGGCCCGCCCGGAGTAATCCACCCGCCGCCCGAGGAGATGCCGCCTGAGACGTCCCTGCTTGCCCTGGATCCTCTCGGACAGNGACTTAAGCGGCCGGCCATCCCGACCGCGGATGGGGTTGTCCTTCTTCTCGTTGTGAATGAGGGCGTCTACCGCCTCCTGCAACATCCGCCGCTCGTTCCTGAGAATGATCTCGGGGGCCCCCATCTCCATNAGCTTCTTGAGGCGGTTGTTGCGNTTGATGATCCGGCGATATAGGTCATTGAGGTCGGTGGTAGCGAATTTGCCNCCCTCGAGTTGGATCATGGGCCTAAGCGACGGCGGCAGGACCGGGATCACCTCGAGGACCATGTCCTGAGGTCGGTTCCCGGATCGCTTGAGCTGCTCCACAACCTCCAGCCGGTGGAGCAGGCGTCGCCGCTCCCCTTGGTTAGCNGTGCGGTCGAGCTGATCCCACAGCTCGTCCGAAAGGGCATCGAGGTCCAGGTTAGAAAGGAGCCCCTTTATCCCCTCCGCCCCAGTGGCCGCCTCAAACGTCCCGGGGAAGGCACGCTCATAGGCACGCTTCTCCAGGGTGGTAATCTGCTGGCCTGGGCGCAGGGGCACATCGCCTGTCACCCGGGTAACGAGGAACGTGAGGTTATCTACGGTCTCCTGAATCGGTTGTCCTTCGATGCCCTCGTAGCGGGCGGAGAGCATCTCGAACATCGTCTGGGAGCAAACCTCTCCGGCGGGGCGCTCGCAGATGAGCTCCCCCTCCTTCACCTTATCCCCCTCCTCCACGTACACCTCGGCGTCGGGGGCAACCGGGTACTCGTGTTTCCCTACGATAACCACCCGCAGCGGTTCGCCGTTTTGGAGCTTGCGCTCCTCGATCGCGATCTCACCCGCTTCTTCCGCCACTACCCGGGGGGCGTTGGTGATCAAATATGCCCGTTCCACCTGGAAGGTGAACGCGCCGGACAGGATCCGCACCTCGGTCCCATAAAGGGTCTCGCCCACCTTCACCTTGGGGGAGGAGGACTGGGTGACGATGTACAGGTCCTCACGGGATGTTTCGGTCTCATAGTAGGCGATGCGCCGCAGGTCCCGCCGCTTGATGCCCAGGAGCCTGGACAGGGGGCTCGCCACCCCCTTCAAATACCAGAAGTGCACCACCGGGCTGGCAAGGCGGATGTGGCCCATGTTCACCCGACGCACGGAGGAGTCGGTGACCAGCACCCCGCACTTCTCGCAGGTGATGCCCTCGTACTTCTTTCCTCGGTATTTACCGCAAGCGCATTCGTAGTCGTTCTCGGGGCCGAAGATCTCCTCAGCGTAAAGACCACCCCGCTCGGGCTTGTGAGTACGGTAGTTGATGGTCTCGGAGTTGGTTACCTCCCCCCTGGACCAGGAGAGCATCTCCTCTGGGGAAGCAAGCCCTAGGCGTACTTTTTTGATATCGTCACCAGAAATGGCCACGTACCCTCACCTCGCTAAACACAAAAACTCCCGCTCCGGGAACTGCCCCGGAAAGCGCGCCTACCAAGATGGTCCGGTTCAACCCTTGTTGTCCGACTTCTTCCCGCCGCCTTCGCCCGAACTCCCTGAACCTCCGGATTTTCGCTTGTATTCTGTAGTGTAAAAACCACTTCCCTTGTACACCACCCCAAACCGGGAAAGCATCCGGGTCACCTCGCCGGAACCACAGGCCACGCACTTCACCATGGCCCCGTCC
Source organism: Candidatus Acetothermia bacterium JdFR-47 (assembly GCA_002011415.1). Classification (GTDB taxonomy): domain Bacteria; phylum Bipolaricaulota; class Bipolaricaulia; order Bipolaricaulales; family Bipolaricaulaceae; genus JdFR-47. Next base: position 9,487 of record MTNI01000155.1, on the reverse strand, counting down.
CCCCGGGGCACGAGCTCCCGAAACTCCGCACCGCAGTGTTTGCATTTATAGCGATAGATCGGCATCAAGCACCCCCCCGTTATGAGGCAACCCAAGGGATTCTAACAGTGGACATCAACTGGCTGAGTATACTCCCACCGGCGAGGACATCAACCCATCGGCGGATAGGGCCGCAAGCCATCCCTTGTCCGGGGCGATGGCGATGTGTCGCCGGGTTTCCTCCTCCCACTCGAACCTGAAGCACACACCACAGCTCTCACCGTCGGGAAATCCGGCCACTGCCAGCGCGATGCGGGCAGCGATGTCCACGGCCTCCTGGCGCTCTTGGAACGTGCGGCGGGACCAGTCCGCCCGGGCGAGGACCAACGGTGACCGCGGCACGGGGAGGTAAAGCCGCACGTCCGTAGGCAGGAACAAGGTTTGAAGCGCCTGTTGCTCCTCCCTTTCGATCGCCACCACGATCTTGAGGTCCGGTGGCAGGTAATAAAAGTGCCGGAACTCAAGCAGGCGCAGGGTGTTAACCGTAGGAAGGCCCTCGCGGAGCACGCTCCTTAGCCGGTGGGCGAACGTGGGGTTCGCGAGGAGGCAGCGCCTGTCAACGGGGAGCTCCCCCTGGACACCAAGCTCCTGTCCCAACGCGCGCAGCCCTACCGCATCGGGGCCAAAGTCAAAGAGCGCCTCTTTGCTCCAAAGGCCCATCTCNTCAGCCCGAGTGGGGGGGAGCAAACGAGCCGACAGAGGNCTGACCACCCGGCCAGTAAGGCCGAGGTTCGCGTCGAGTTTCGCCAGTTCCTCCGGCCCCATACCCCCTCGCCCGGCGACCTCCCCGGTGATGATGAACTCGGCCCGGAAGCGCCGGGCCGCCCGGGCGGCTTTGGAGAGAAGCACCCTCCGACAAGCCCCGCATGGAAAGGGGAGCCCCGTGCCGTCGGAGGCGATGCGTAGGTACTCCCGCTTCAAAGTATAGGTTCGGAAGGCATACCGCGCCGCGAGCCTTTGAAAGGAAAAGCGCAGCTCCTCGCACTCCCTGAAGAACGGGGAGCGNAAGTAAACCACCNTGAGGTCGAGGGCCCCCACCTGTTCGGCCAGCCTGAGCACCACCTGGCTCGCCAGGCTGCCCGAGTACAGGAGGAGGACTCGGGTCATCTGGCTCCTTTCTCAACTTCGCGGCAGGATGAGTCCGTATTCACTGTCCCCTCGCTTAAAGATGACCGCCGGGGAATCGTCCTCGGCGTTGAAGAACACCAGGAACTCCCTGCCGCTGGCCTCAAGCTGCAAGGCCGCCTCTTCTGGGCTCATCGGCTTACGGAAATAGGTCTCCAGGCGTACGATCTGTGGCCCATCCGTCTCCTGNCGAGCNGGCTCGGGCTNGGGACGACCGCCCTTACGCTCTACCCGCAGCTGCTCCTTGTAACGCACGAGCTGGCGTTGGAGCTTGTCCACAGCCTGGTCCACNGAGGCGTACATGTCCCCCGTAACCGCCTCGGCTTTGATNATCTTCCGGTTGACCAGGTGCCCCACCAGCTCCACCCGGTGCCGCCCCCGCTCCACTTCCAATACGGCGTCAATGCTTATGATTTGATCGAAGTAACGGGAGAGGCTGTCGACCTTCTTAAGAACGTACTCTTTGACCGTATCCGATTCGGAGTTGTACCGCTCGACGATGCGAACTTTCACCTGNCCCCCTTTTCAGAATCCTATCACGGAGGTCAGGGATCCGTCAAGCGATGTAAGTAAAATTACGTTCAGCTGAGGATAGTTCGGAAAGGCGTCGCCTGAGGTAGACGACCAGCGCATGGGTTCCCTGAGGACCCAGATCGCCAAGAAACCCGGAAAACACCGTGGATACGAAGGCCTTGAGGTAAGTCCGATAGGTGATCCCGCGCGCGAGACGTTCACAGGCGAGTAGCCCCATGTCCACAAGTTCGGTAGGAGGCTCCGCAAGTAGTGTAGCCTCGGCACAATCGATCCAAGCGGCGAGCTCGGCCGTGGTGTAAGCCCTGGGCTCCCGGGACACGAGAAACGCCACTAGGCGCTGCTCATGCACCGGCCGCCGCCGCAGGCGCCTGAGGAGCCTGTCCACCTTGAGCAACACCTCCGGCGGCAGGTCCACCTCGGGCTCGACTTCACCTTCGATCATCGTTTCCTGTCCAATGTCCGCCGGGGAAGGCCGCGCCACCACCTCCACCTTGACGCCCCCCTCCCTGACTTGTGCCAGCCTTCGCTCCAGCTCTCTGATGCGGGCCTCCTTCAAGGCGAGCTCTGCCTCCAGCTTCTCCAGCCGTACGCGCAACGCGGCGTCCGTCCCGGGCTCGGAGCGTTTCTCCTCCCGGAACTTCTGGATGGCGGCGAGGATCTCCCCCCGCACCTGGCGCAATTTCGGGGTTTCCACGGGCTTGAAACTGGGAGTGAACCCGCCATGGAACGTCGTGCGGGGCCGAATCTTCACCTTACGGATGTTCTGTCCGGAGAGGAAGATACACTCCCCCACCCCCAGGCTAGTGACCTGCTCTTTCACTTCGCTCTTCGGCCAGGGAAGGAGCTCTCCGTACACCCGCATATCCACCTCGTGCACCACCCGATGCAAAAACAGCATCCCCGCCTGGGTGAGCACGTCCTTCTCCACCTTGGCCGATCGCTGGGAGACTATCACCGCCCCCAAACCCCGCTTGCGCCCCCGCAGGGCAATGCGAGCTATCACCTCTTTGAGATCCGTCCTCATCCCCTGGGGAATGAACTCGTGGCACTCCTCGATCCCGATCATGTAGGGCTTACGTAGCTTGCCCGCCAGGGACCAAATGCGGGTGAGGTACTCGAGCACGAACAGCTCCCGCTCCTCGGCGAGCATGTCCGAGACGTCGAGGATCACCGGTACCCCCTCCCGCAGGGAGAGCTCGGCCACCCCGGGGGCGGCGTCCACGTCGAGCTCGATATCCACGTTCTCCCCCTGCCCCCACCACTAACACCTCGTACTTCTCCTTGAGCCCGAAGTACTCCCCGTCGATGTCCACAATGGACAAGGGATAGTGGGCAGAGAGGAGCTCCTCGAAGATGACCCCGGCGGTGTTGGATTTCCCCGAGCCCCGGATCCCCAAGATAGCCACGCACTGACCGATAACCTCCGAGAGTGGGAGAGAGAGGTCCGGCCCAAGCCTTAGGTTTTGCATTGTGTCCCCAACCTACGTGCCCGGGATCCCAACTTCCAGGGAAGGGGGAAGCCGCGGGGGGGACATGCGGGCTGTAACCGACGTTACCTTTGACCCCTGAGAAGCCGGGCGGCGAGCTTTAGGGCTTGCTCGCGGGTTTCGATCTCCCCGGCCAGAATGCGCTCGTGCACTTCGGATAGCACCCGGCCGAGGCGTGGCCCCGGGGGCTCCCCCAGGGCGAGGAGGTCGTCGCCGGAGATGAGCTCCCGGGCCCGTCGGAGCCCCTGTACCCGGCGGACATGGAGGTGAAGCCGCACCGNATGGGAGAGCAAGGGNAGCCAGGCCGACGCCCGGTGGGCGGAGGCCTCGGCGTCGCAGATAAAAACCCGCAGGAGGTCGGAAAACAAGGGAAACCTCCGTGTGAAGTCCTCCAGCGGGGCCTCCTCTCGCTCACCCTCTGAGAGGAGCCGCACCTGCTTGCCTAAGCCCATCTCGGAAAGGCGGGCCACCCGCATGTGCTCCGCCACGAGGTAGCTCACCCGCTCTATATCCCTGATGGGAAGGCGCAAGCGCCGCAAGGCCTCCTCGGCGATCCGGGCACCGATGCGGCAGTGCCCGCCCATGTTCTCCCCCCCGGAGCGCTCAAGGGCCTGGGGCTTGCCCGCGTCGTGGAACAGCACGGCGAGCTTTACTATCGCGTCAAAGGAGAGGAGATCTGCCACTTGGAGTGCAACCACCGTGTGTTCGAATACGTCCCCCTCGGGGTGGTACTCCAACGGCTGGGGCACGCCCTTTAGGGCCTCGATCTCGGGGAGCACGTGGGCAAGGAGCCCTAGGTCGGAAAGGAGCCTCAGGCCCTGGTGGGCGCGGGGGGTAGCAAGCATCCGCAGGAACTCGTCGCGGATCCTTTCCCAGGAGATAGAAGTGATGCGCGAGGCGAACCGGCGGATGGCTGCGGCCGTCCCCGGCTCGATCGCAAACCCCAATTGACAGGCGAACCGCACCGCCCGCAGCATGCGTAGGTAATCCTCAGAGAAGCGCACCTCCGGGTCGCCGATTGTGCGAATGATCCCGGCACGCAGGTCAGAAAGCCCCCCCACGAGGTCTATAACTTCCCCGTCGGGACGGGCGGCGAGGCCGTTCACCGTGAAGTCGCGGCGCAGGAGATCCTCCTCCAGGGTGCCCCACCGGACCCGGTCCGGCCTGCGGCCGTCCGCATACCCCTCTTCCGTGCGGAAGGTGGCCACCTCGTACTGGCGGCCGCCCGGGGCCACGATCACCACCACCCCGAACGACTCCCCCACGGTGAGCACCTTGCGATCGGGAAACAACCTCCGCACCTCATCCGGTGGGGCAGAGGTGGCGATGTCCACGTCCTGGGGGGCGTATGGAGCGCCTCGCCACACCGAAAGGACCCCGTCCCTGACCGCCCCTCCCACGATCACGGCCTCGTGTCTGGCCCGGGACAGGCGGCGGAGGATCTCCCCCACGAACGGGTGAGCGGCGAAAAGCTCTTTTATCGGAATCCGCATGCTCCATTATGGCTAAGGATTTTAGCCCTGTACACTCCGATCCCCGCGTCTCGGGAACTAAACCGCCCCATGGACGTTCATCGTTTTTCAACAACCAGACCGGCCCGGGAGGCGGCGCTGGGTGTTAGCCAGGGCCACTCCCAAGATGGCGATGGCTCCACCCAGAAGCGAAAGAGGACGCGGCACCTCGCCCAGCCACAGCCAGGCGATCCCGATGGCGAGTATCGGGTTCAGATAGAGGAAACTGGAAAGCCTGGAGGCAGAGAGCCGGGTGAGTCCATACACCCAAAGCACGTAGGCAATGCCACCGGGGAAGATCCCGAGGTAGGCAACCGCAGCTACAGCCCCTGCCGGGGCCGTGTGCAAGGCGGACACGAGGCCGGGTGCAAAGGCCAGCAAGGGCAACGTCCCCGCCCAGATGACGTAGGTGGTAAACGCAAGCGGCGGGTAGCGCACGATGTACCGTTTCTGAAACACGCTGTACAGGCTTGCTGAGACCGAGGCCAGCAGGATTACCAACGCCCGAGGCTCCAACCTGACCCCACCCCCTTCCCCCAGGGAGATCAAAGCCACCCCGGCAAACCCGATCACGATCCCCAGGCAACCCAAAACTCCCAGCCTCTCCCCCAGGATCAGCACCGCGAGCAGCGCAGTAAAGATGGGGGCAGAGGCGATGAGAAGGCTGGCCGCCCCGGCGGTGACCACCACCTCCCCGTAGTTCAGCGCCAGGTGGTAGACGGTGATGCCCAAAAACCCCAGGAGGAAGATCACCGGGAGGTCCCGCAGCTTGGGCAGGGGCACCTGCCGGGCAAGGGAGAATCCTCCCAAGGTGACCGAGGCCACCAGGAACCGAAACAGGGCGAGCTCCCCAGGAGTGAAGGCGGAAAGAGCGCTGCGGATGGCGGCGAAGGCCGAGGCCCAAAAGAAGAGCATGGCTGCCACCGCCGCCCAGATCCGCCCGTCCAGCCGCTGATCGCCCATATGCCCGGGATGATACTTGACAACGGCCGCACAGAAAGCCGCATAGTTTGGCGTACCGAGCAAGAAACCATGCTTGATGCTCCTTATTTCGTCCTATAGCGCCACCCCTGTGCTCCCTCCGCCCGAGTTAAAATCGCGCCGTGCGCAGCTTCCTAATCGCTGGGACACCCGTTTTGCTATTCACCGCTTTAGCCCTTTGTGCCCCCATCATCGAGGTAAACGTGGGGGAGTCGATCCAGGCCGCCATCGATTCCGCCCCTACAGGGGCGATCATCGAACTGCCCCCCGGGACCTGGCACGAGAATCTCACCATCGCCAAGCCGTTGACCCTCAAGGGGGCTGGAGCGACGGAGACCATCATCTCCAGCGACGAGGCCGGCTACCCGGTGATACTGGTGACCAGCCAGCAGACCATCTCCGTGACCATAGAGGGGGTAGCGATCGCCGGGGGCTACGGGGAGGGATGTCACGACCAAGCGGGGGGGCTGTGCCCTCACGGGGTGCTCGCTTTGGGGCAGGCCCGCCTGGAGCTTATCTCCTGTGAGGTGCAGGGAAACGCCCTGTGCGGCCTGTTCGCCAGCGATCAGGCCCAAGTGACTGCAGCTCAAACCGCGTTCACCCACAACCAAACCGGGGTCTGGGTGCACTCCTCAGCTCAAGCCCAACTCGAGCAGGCGACCGTCTTCCAAAACGACTATGGCCTCGTAGCCTCGGCCCGAGCCAACCTGGTGGTCCGGGGTTCCACCATCGTCGACAACGCTCGAGACGGTGTGCTTGTGGCCGACGGTGCCCGGGTGTACCTGTGGCAGAGCGAGATCGCCAGGAACGGGCGGATCGGGGTGTGCCTGGATATCCCCGGCTGTTACCGTACCCAAAGGAACTTCACCGGTCTGGTACGAGGGGCGGGGAACACCGTCCCTTCCACCGGGGATCCCAATGGCAACGGCCTGGCCCCCTTCTGTCCTAAGGACCTGGTGTTCCTCCGTTCGGAGCTGGGCGGGATCTACCCCGCCCCGGCCCCGGAGGCCTTGTTTTCCCGGCTCCCCCTGCCACCGCCGATGCTGGGCTCGCCCCAGGCCACGGTCGTTATGATCGAGTTCTCCGACTTCTCCTGCCCCTACTGCGCCCGGTTCACCCTGTGAGGTGTTGCCCCNNCTGCGGGAGGAGTACATCGACACCGGCAAGGTCAAGCTGTATTTCCTTCCTTTCCCCGTACACGGGGAGGCGGCGAGAAGAGAAGCAGAAGCCGCGTTCTGCGCTGCAGCCCAAGGGGTCTTTTGGAGGTTCCAGGAGGCGATGTTCGCCTATGCTGATGTTCGCCTATGCTAAGGAGAACGGGTTCCCGGAGGAGTACAACCTGGCGCTCCTGAAATCGATCCTCAAGTCCGTCGGTGGGGACCCGGAGGAGCTCTCCACCTGCCCTTCCGCGGGCACTTATTTCCGCGCTGTGGAGGAGGCCATCGCCATCGCTAGGGAGTTGGGCGTCTCCGGCACTCCCACTTTCTTCGTAAACGGCTGGACCATCCCTGGGGCCTACCCATATGAACTGTTCCGCGGGGTGATCGACTGGGCGCAGTTTCAAGAGGAACCCCTTGCGGACCCCCGAAGCGCAACCCAACCGCCCGCCCTCGAGCCACATTACTAGTAGCACTTTAGAAACATAGTTGTCAAGAGTTAGGAACTATCAGGTGCTAAGAGAAACAATTATACTATTAAATTATAACCTATTTGCTTACCATTTCTCTTTCTAAAGTGAAAGAGCAATTTTTGAGCGAAACCAGTCATTCATCTTGCCTCCCCGAAAGAGGGGACTACTTGCTCCTCATTCACGCGCCTGCGAAAGGTTATTGCTTAACTGAATTGCAAAACCGAGAAAGGCACGAAAAAACTCCTTGTCCATATGGCAACTATGCTGCCCCTTGCAGCCATCTCGGTTGAGAGCTAGGATTCGCGGAGGTGACCCCTATGGAGCACGAATTATTGCGCGATACACGGGCCCACATGGAGAAGACGCTCGAGGTATTGCGCGGGGAGCTGGCGAAAGTCCACACCGGTCGAGCGAATCCGGCCCTCTTGGAGGACGTGATCGTCGACTATTATGGGTCTCCCACACCGCTCAAGCACCTGGCAAACATCGTGGCCCCTGATCCGGACATGATCGTGGTCCGTCCCTTCGACCGCTCGCAGATAGCGGCCATCGAGAAGGCCATCCTNGCAGCGGATCTNGGCCTCAACCCCCAGAACGACGGGCAGATCGTGAGGGTGAAAGTACCGCGCCTCACAGAGGAACGCCGCAACGAGCTGATAAAGGTTGTGCGGGGGAANGGGGAAGAGGCCAAGGTTGCACTGCGCAATATCCGTCGGGACACCCGTGAGCGGTTGGAGGCGGAAAAACGCGACGGAAAGCTGGCCGAGGACGACTTCTTCCGGCTGCGAGANGAGCTCGACGAGCTCACGCAGGAGTACGTGAAGAAGGTCGACGAGCTCATCGAGAAGAAAAGCCAGGAGATGCGGACCCTGTGAGGACGGAGATGTTGAAGGCCTCCTTCGTGGGCCTTCCGGAAGCTTTTTTGCTTGTGCTCCCCGTGGCGCTAGGGCTTTTGGCCCTCTCCCCGGCTTGGACGGGGGGGGTGTTCCTGGGCCTGTTTGCGGTGGCAGCCGGCCGCTTGGTCGGTTGGCTGTTCCTGGAGTCGCTTCCCCGCGAGAGGCGGGCCGGGACGTGGGCGGGACTGATGGGGTTCTCCCGGCTCATCTTGGTCGCAGGGCTCGCCTTCGGGGGGATCGCGGCGGGGCTNGCCCCTTTGGGGGTGGCGTTGGGGCTCCTCGCCCCGCCCTTGGTCCTATGGGCGAAGATCATCGTCCTTAGAAAGATCCCATGTTAGAAAAGCTCGGCAAGAAGCTGATCCTGCACTTCGAGATCGCAGGGCTGAAGATCTCCTTCGATCTCGCGGTCATGGCCGTGGCCGTGGGGGTGACGCTGGTCCTCGCGGTCCTGGCATGGTGGCTCAAGCGGGGCCTGCCTCAGGACCCGGAGGCTCCCCCGTCTAGACGGGCCGCCTTGTTGTCCGCGGCCATGGAGTTCGCGGAGACCCAGCTCTTAGGCGGGTTTCCAAAGCGCTTGGCCCGGGACCTCCTCCCCCTCATCATGACCATCTTCCTATACGTTCTCCTTTGTAACTGGGCGAGCGTCCTTCCTATTCCCTACATCGTCTCCCCCACCCAGGACCTGAACGTAACCATGGGCCTTGCCCTCATGGTCTACACCTTGGTTCACGTCTACGGGGCCCGTGAGCGGGGGCTCTGGCGTCACATGAAAGGGTACCTCGAGCCGTACCCGTTTTTGCTTCCCATGAACCTGATCGGGGACTTCGGCCGGACGCTGTCGCACGCGTTCCGTCTGTTCGGCAACATCCTCGGGGGGGCGATCCTCACCACCATCGTAGCGGTGAAATTTGCCCCCGTCATCGTGCCCGCGTTCCTAAACGCCTGGTTTGGCCTGTTCGTGGGGGCCATNCAGGCCCTGGTGTTCGCGCTTCTTGCGTCGGCGTACATACATATCGCGGTGGAGTAAAGGAGGTCGGATATGAGCGGAGCGGACATCATCGCAGCGGCCAAATACCTGGCCGCGGGGTTGTGCATGGGGCTTGGGGCCATCGGCCCCGCCATCGGTGAGGGCATGGCAGCCTCACACGCGCTGGATGGCATGGCCCGTCAGCCGGAGATGGAGGCCTCGCTTCTTAGGACCATGATCATCGGCCAGGCCATCACCGAGTCGACCGGGATCTACTCCCTGGTCGTGGCCATCATCCTCATCTTCGTGGCCTAAGG